>NZ_JBJGYK010000002.1:0-250948 GCF_054049955.1 Geodermatophilus sp. SYSU D00758 | reverse complement strand
AGCACCGGTGCTGAGCCAGGAGCGGCAACGACCAGGTCAGCTGATCACCGGGGAGCGGCCCCGGTTCAGTGCGCGCGGAGGGTGGGGAAGCCGGCCGCCAGCTGGGCGAAGGCGGCGTGCAGCTCGTCGGCCAGGGACGTCGTGCCGTCGGCCAGCCACACCTCGAACGCGGTGGTGGCCGCGGCGCGGCTGCTCGTCGCCACCAGCCGGGGCAGCAGCGCCTCGGGGCGCTCGCCGGTGCGCCCGGCGACGTGGCGGGCCACCACCCGGTCGACGTCGGCGTAGCGCACCTGCGAGTGCGCCTGCAGCGCCGGCTCCCGGAGGATCATCGTCATCCGCTGGCGCAGCACCGGGAGGTCCTCGGCCGCGTAGTCGTTGACCTGCACGTAGGCGGCGCAGATCGAGGCCAGCACCGGCTGGCCGACCGCGGCCGCGAGCAGCCGGTCCAGCCGGGCCACGTGGGAGGCGAAGTCGCCCCAGACCGCGTCGGCCTTGGTGGCGAAGTGCCGGAAGAACGTGCGCCGGCTGATGCCCGCGGCCTCGGCGATCTCGTCCGCGGTGACCTGCTCGAAGCCGCGCCGGGTGAACAGGTCGAGGGCGACCTGCTCCACGCGGGCCCGGGTGTCGGTCCGCGCGTCGGGCAGCAGGGAGGTCACGGGTCCCATCTTGCGCCACCCGGCAGCCGCCGAGGCGGGACGACGCGACACCTCGCCCGGCCGGGTGGTCGCGGCGCGCCGGAACCGCTGTTGCCCGTGGCACTGGGTGTCACTAACGTGCGCTCCACCCGTAACCCCGATCACAGGGAGGCCCCGTGCCCGAGACCACCGAGACCCAGACCACCGAGGCCCCGGCCGCCGAGGAGACCCTGGTCGAGGAGTCCCTCGTCGAGGAGGTCTCCATCGACGGCATGTGCGGGGTGTACTGATCGACGCCCCCGCGGCGGCGCCGGCGAGCACCGCGATGAGCGACGCCGGCGCCGCTCCCCCGCCGGGCGGCGGCGCCGCCCCCGACTTCGACCCGGCCCTGCCCTGGCGGCGGGCCCGCTCGGTGGCGCTGCGCCCCGAGCCGTTCGGCGCGCTGGTCTACCACTTCGGCAACCGGAAGCTGTCCTTCCTGAAGTCGAGGACGCTGGTCGCCGTCGTCGAGGCGCTGGCCGAGCACCCCAGCGCCGAGGCCACCCTCGTCGCGTGCGGGGTCCCCGAGGCCCAGCGACCCGCCTACGTCAAGGCGCTGGCCGACCTCGCCCGCTCCCAGATGATCGAACCCCGCTGAGCCACCACCCGCGCTGAGCTCCCAGGAGAACGCCGCATGACCGCCGTCCTGCCGTCCCGCCCCACCACGCCGCGTCCGGAAGGCGGCCGGCTGATCGACCAGTTCGAGTACGGGCTCGACGCGCCGATCTGCCTGACCTGGGAGCTCACCTACGCCTGCAACCTGGCCTGCGCGCACTGCCTGTCCTCCTCCGGACGGCGCGACCCCCGCGAGCTGTCCACCGCCGAGGCCGAGGCGGTCATCGACGAGCTGCAGCGGATGCAGGTCTTCTACGTCAACGTCGGCGGCGGCGAGCCGACCGTCCGGCCGGACTTCTGGCACCTGCTGGACTACGCCATCGGCCACGACGTCGGGGTCAAGTTCTCCACGAACGGCGTGAAGCTGAACCGGGAGCGGGCCGCGCAGCTGGCCCGCACCGACTACGTCGACGTCCAGATCTCCCTGGACGGCGCCACGGCCGAGGTCAACGACCGGGTCCGCGGCACCGGCTCCTACGCCACCGCGATCCGGGCGCTGGAGAACCTGGCCGAGGCCGGGATGAGGGACTTCAAGGTCTCCGTCGTCGTCACCCGGGAGAACGTCTCCCAGCTCGACGCGTTCAAGGCGCTGACCGACCGGTACGGCGCCCAGCTGCGGATCACCCGGCTGCGCCCGTCCGGTCGGGGCGCCGACGTCTGGGACCAGCTGCACCCGACCCAGGAGCAGCAGCGCGAGCTCTACTCCTGGCTGCTGGCCAACGGCGACCGGGTGCTCACCGGTGACTCGTTCTTCCACCTGTCGGCCTACGGCGAGGCCCTCCCCGGGCTGAACCTGTGCGGCGCCGGCCGGGTGGTCTGCCTGATCGACCCGGTGGGCGACGTCTACGCCTGCCCGTTCGCCATCCACGAGAACTTCCTGGCCGGCAACGTGCGCGACGAGGGCGGCTTCCAGCGGGTCTGGCAGTCCTCCGAGCTGTTCGCCGAGCTGCGCAGCCCCCAGACCGGCGGCGCCTGCACGAAGTGCGCCCACTTCGACGCCTGCCGGGGCGGGTGCATGGCGGCCAAGTTCTTCACCGGCCTGCCGCTGGACGGCCCCGACCCCGAGTGCGTGCAGGGGTACGGCGAGTCCGCGCTCGCCGCCCGCGACGCCTCGACGGTCATGCCGAAGAGCTCCGTCGACCACTCGCACACCGGCCCGGTGCGCGGCCAGCCCACGCTGCTCGGCATGCCGTCCATCCCCGGCAAGATCTGCGACGAGTCGCCGCTCGCGGGCCTCGGCCTGCGCTGACCCGGCTCACCGACCCCCTGGTCCTCGCGGGCCGGACGGCGCCCTCCCGGGTGCTGTTCGGCCCGCACGAGACCAACCTCGGCCGCGGCCGGGCGCTGTCGGCGCGGCACACCGCCTACTACGCCCGCCGCGCCGCCGGCGGCTGCGGGATCGTGGTCACCGAGACCGCCTCGGTGCACGAGTCCGACCACCCCTACGAGCTCAGCCCCCTGGCCGCGGGGTGCGGCCCCGGCTGGGCCGCCGTGGTCGCCGCCTGCCGGCCGCACGGAACGCTGGTCCTCGCCGGGCTCGGGCACACCGGCGCGCAAGGGTCCTCGGCCTGGACCGGCACGGCGCTCTGGGGCGCCTCGGCGGTGCCGGACGTCGTCACCCGCGAGGTCCCGGCGGTCATGGGGCGGCCGGAGCTCGAGGCGCTGGTGGCCGGCTCCGCCGCGGCCGCGCGGACCGCCGTCGCCGCGGACGCCGACGGGGTCGAGGTGGACGCCGGCCCGCGGTCGCTGCTGCGCCAGTTCGCCTCCGGGCTGACCAACACCCGCACCGACGCGCACGGCACCGACCGGCTGCGGCTGCTCGAGGAGGTGCTGGTGGCCGTCCGGGCCGAGCTCGGGGCCGGCCGGGTGCTGGCGCTGCGGCTGTCGTGCGACGAGCAGGCGCCCTGGGCCGGGATCACCCCGTCGTCCGCCGCCGCCGCGGTCGCCCGGCTGGCGCCGCTGCTCGACCTGCTCGTCGTGGTCCGCGGCAGCGGGCCGGCGACGTCGGCGTACCGGCCCGACGGCAACGAGCCGCCCGGGTTCAACCTCGGGCTCACCCGCGCGGTGCGCGCCGCGGCCGGGGGCGTCCCGGTGGTGCTGCAGGGCTCGGTCGTCGACCCGGCCGCGGCCCAGGCCGCCCTGGACGACGGGGTCGCCGACGCGGTCGAGATGACCCGCGCCCAGATCGCCGACGCGGCGCTCGTCGCCCGGGTCCGCGGCGGGTCCGCCCCGCGGCCCTGCACGCTGTGCAACCAGGCCTGCCAGGTCCGCGACGTCCGCAACCCGGTGGTCGGCTGCACCGTCGACCCGGCCAGCGGCCGGGAGGCCGAGGAGGCCGAGGGGGCCGCGGGAGGGGGCGGGCAGCGGGGCGCCGGGCGGGGCCTGCGGGTCCAGGTCGTCGGCGGCGGGCCGGCCGGGCTGGAGGCCGCCCGCGTGCTCGCCGGTGCCGGGGCGCGGGTCGAGCTGGTCGAGCGCGCCGACCGGCTCGGCGGCCGGCTGGCCACGGTGGCCGCCCTGCCCGGCCGGGCGCGGTTCGCCGACCTGGCCGGGTGGCTGGTGGCCGAGTGCGAGCGGCTCGGCGTCCGGGTCCGGCTCGGCGTCGAGGGCCCCACGCGGCCGGACGGACCGGTCCTGCTCGCCACCGGCGCCCGCCCGCGGCCGCCCGCCGTCCCGGTCGGGCCCGGCGTGCAGGCCGTGACCGCCGCGGCGGTGCTCGACGGGGCCGTGCCGGCCCCCGGCCCGGTCGTGGTGCACGACCCGGTCGGCGGGCCGGCCGGGGTAGGGGTGGCCGAGCTGCTCGCCGCCGCCGGCCGCGAGGTCGCCCTGGTGACGCCGCACGAGGTGGCCGGCGCCCGGCTCGGCGGCGACCTCGCCCCGGCCAACGCCCGGCTGGCCCGCGCGGGGGTCCGGCGCGAGACCGCGGCCGTGCTCCGCTCCGCCGCCGGGGGCCGGGCGCGGGTCGCCGACCGCTGGTCGGGCGCTGAGCGCGTCCTGCCGTGCGCCGTGCTCGTCGACGCCGGGCCGCTGCTGCCGGGAGCCGCGCCTCCCGACGCGTCCCCGGGGCTCCGGCCGGCCGGGGACGTCGTCGCCCCGCGCACCGTGCGGGAAGCGGTCGAGGAAGGGCGGCGGGCGGCGGTCGCCCTGCTCGCCGCCGGGCACGGGTGGCCGGTGCACCGGGCCCCTCCTAGCGTGTGACCCGGGTCACCGGGCGCCGCGGAGGAGTGGGCATGGGCACGCTGGACGGCAAGGTCGCGTTCATCACCGGAGCCGCGCGCGGGCAGGGCCGCACGCACGCCGTCCGCCTGGCGCGGGAGGGCGCCGACGTGATCGCCGTCGACCTGTGCGCGCAGATGGACACGATCGCCTACCCGATGGCCACCCCGGAGGACCTCGCCGAGACCGCCCGCCAGGTCGAGGCCCTCGACCGCCGCATCGTCGCCCGCCAGGCCGACGTCCGCGACGTGGCCGCCCTGCGCGGCGCCCTCGAGGACGGCGTCGCCGAGCTCGGCCGGGTCGACATCGTGCTGGCCAACGCCGGCATCTCCGCGGCCGGCAGCCCGGAGGAGGACCCCTCCCGCACCTGGGACGACGTCATCGGCGTCAACCTGACCGGCGTCTGGAACACGGTGCACGTCGCCGCCCCCCGGATGATCGAGCAGGGCGACGGCGGCTCGATCGTGCTCACCAGCTCCACCCAGGGGCTCACCGGCCGGGGCGGCGACGGCAGCGGCGCGGTCACCGCGTACGCCGCCTCCAAGCACGGCGTCGTCGGCCTCATGCGCAGCTTCGCGCACTGGCTGGCGCCGCACCGGATCCGGGTAAACACCGTGCACCCGACGGGGGCGGCCACCCCCATGGTGGAGAACGACGTCCTGCAGAACTGGCTGGCGGCGAACGCGGAGTCCGCCGGGATGCTGGCCAACCTCATGCCGGTCGAGCTGATCGAGGCGGTCGACGTCAGCAACGCCATCGCCTGGCTGGTCAGCGACGAGGGGCGCTACGTCACCGGCGTCACCCTGCCCGTCGACGCCGGCTTCTGCGTGCGGTAGCCGTTCCCGGCGGCGTCCACCCGGCTCAGGGTTGATCGGCGGCATAACCTCCGCATAGTTTGTGTGCGTCCCGTCACACGACCGCGGAGGGTCCCCATGGGCAAGCTCGAGGGCAAGGTCGCCTTGGTCACCGGAGCCGCGCGCGGGCAGGGCCGCAGCCACGCGGTCCGCCTCGCGCAGGAGGGCGCCGACGTCATCGCCGTCGACCGCTGCGCCGACGTCCCCACCGTCGGCTACCCGATGGCCACGCCCGAGGACCTCGCCGAGACCGTGCGCCAGGTCGAGGCGCTGGACCGCCGCATCGTCGCCACGCAGGCCGACGTCCGCGACACCGCGGCGCTCGGGGCGGCGGTGGACGACGGCGTCGCGCAGCTGGGCCGGCTGGACGTCGTGCTGGCCAACGCGGGCATCGCCAGCTTCGCGCCGGTCGAGGAGCTGAGCGACGAGATGTGGGACGAGATGATCGACATCAACCTCACCGGGGTGTTCAAGACCGTCCGCGCCGCCGTCCCGCACCTGCGCGCCCACGGCCAGGGCGGGGCGATCGTGCTCACCAGCTCGACGGCCGGCATCAAGGGGCTGGCCAACCTGGCGCACTACGTCGCCGCGAAGCACGGCGTGGTCGGCCTGGTGAAGACGCTGGCCAACGAGCTGGCGCCGGACATGATCCGGGTCAACTCGGTGCACCCGACCGCGGTCAGCACCGACATGATCCACAACCGCGAGACCTACGGGAACTTCGTGCCCGACAAGCCCGAGGACCAGGTCACCCGGGACGACGTCGCACCCCTGTTCCAGGGCCTCAACGCCCTGCCGATCCCGTGGGTGGAGTCGGCCGACATCAGCAACGCCGTCGTGTGGCTGGTCAGTGACGACGCCCGCTACGTGACCGGGGTGCAGCTGCCCGTCGACGCGGGGTCGGTGGTCAAGTAGTGCCCGGCCGGATGCAGGGCAAGGTCGTCTTCGTCACCGGCGCGGGGCGGGGGATGGGCCGCAGCCACGCGGTCCGCCTGGCCCGGGAGGGCGCCGACGTCATCGGGGTGGACGTCTGCGGGCCGATCCCGAGCGCGACCGCCCCGGTGACCACGCCCGAGGAGCTCGCCGAGACCGTCCGCCAGGTCGAGGCCCTCGACCGGCGGATGGTCGCCTTCCAGGCCGACGTCACCGACGAGGAGGCGCTCACCGCCGGCCTGGCCGAGGGGGTCGCCCAGCTCGGCCGGCTCGACTGCGCCGTGGCCAACGCGGGCATCGGCGTCCCGCCGCACGAGGTCGCCGACACCCCCGCGCAGGAGTGGCGGGACATGCTGGAGACCAACCTGACCGGGGTCTTCCTCACCGCCAAGGCCGCTGTCCCGCACCTGCGGGCCACCGGGGACGGCGGGTCGCTGGTCCTGGTCAGCTCGGCGCTGGGTCTGCGCGGCATGGCGAACGTCGCCTCCTACGTCGCCGCCAAGCACGGGGTGGTCGGCCTGATGCGCAGCCTGGCGCTGGAGCTCGCGCCCGAGGGGATCCGGGTCAACTCGATCCACCCCACCAACGTCGACACCCCGCTCATCCAGAACGAGAACGTCTACCGGCTCTTCCGGCCCGACCTGGAGCACCCGACCCGCGAGGACGTCAGCGGCGTGTTCCAGGAGCTCAACCTGCTGGCCACCCCCTGGGTGCAGCCCGAGGACGTCAGCGAGGCGGTGCTCTACCTGGCCGCCGACGACTCCGGCCGGTTCGTCACCGGCACCACCCACCGGGTCGACGCCGGCTGGATCACCAAGTGACCGCATCGAGAGGGGATGTCATGGCAGGACGGGTGCAGGGCAAGGTCGCCTTCGTCACCGGCGCGGCGCGCAGCCAGGGCCGCAGCCACGCGGTGCGGCTGGCCCAGGAGGGGGCCGACATCATCGCCGTCGACCTCGCCGGGCCGGTCGAGTCGATCCAGATGTACCCGCCCGCGACCGAGGAGGACCTCGCCGAGACCGTCCGCCAGGTCGAGGCCCTCGACCGGCGGGTCGTCGCGACCAAGGCCGACGTCCGGGACTCCGGCGCGCTCAAGGCCGCGGTGGACGAGGGGGTGGCCCAGCTCGGCCGGCTGGACATCGTGCTGGCCAACGCCGGGGTCTTCGAGCTGGCGCCGTCGCTGGAGCTGACCGACGGCGCCTGGCAGGAGATGATCGACATCAACCTGACCGGCGTGTGGAACACCTGCAAGGTGGCGCTGCCGCACCTGATCGAGGGTGGCGGCGGGTCGATCGTCATCACCAGCTCGACCGCCGGGCTCAAGGGGACGCCGAACACCGTCCACTACACGGCCGCCAAGCACGGCGTCATCGGCATCATGCGGACGCTGGCCAACGAGTTCGGCAAGCAGGCGATCCGGGTGAACACCGTGCACCCCACCGGCGTGGACACGGTGATGATCCAGAACCCGAAGACGTGGGGGCTGTTCACGCCGGACGACCCCGAGCCGACGAAGGAGAAGTTCACCGAGCTGTTCGAGACGCTGCACCCGCTGCCGGTGGCCTACGTCGACCCGGTGGACATCTCCAACGCGATGCTGTTCCTCGTCTCGGACGAGGCGCGCTACATCACCGGCGTGACCCTGCCGGTGGACGCCGGCTACACCGTCCGCTGAGGCCGCGGCGCGCCCGGGTCGAGGAAGCCGTGCCCGCGTCGGGGCGCCCCTGACGCGGGCACGGCTTCCTCTTCCGCGCTCCCCCCGGGCCCGCTGCCCTTGCCCGCGCTCGCCCCGGGCCCGCTGCTCGTCCCGGGCGGCCGCGGTCAGAGGTCGACGATCTCGTTGTCCGAGGAGATCCGCTGCCGGTCGCCGTGGCCTTGACGAAGCTGAAGGCCGTCGCCAGCCGACCGCCGGGGGAGTTCCAGTACTCGGCGGTGTCGGCCTCGACGCGCACCAGCACCACCGACGGGTCCTCCGCGCCCTGCGGCAGCCAGGCCGAGACGCCGGAGTTCCACAGCTGCTCCTTCTTCTCCACGTCGTGGACGACGACGGCGTGCCCGCTCAGCGACACCCGGGTCCCGCCCGACCCGACGCCGACGTTGACCTGAGGTGAGGCCTCGACGTGGCCGATCCAGTCGGAGCCCTGCTCGGCGAAGAACCACAGGTCGCCGTCGAACCCGACCTCCTGCAGCGCCATCGGCCGGCTGGTGAGCTTCCCCTGCGGCGTGGTGGTGGTCAGGAAGCCGACCTCCTGGCCCTTGATCAGCTCGGCGACCTTGCGGGTGTCCTCGGCGCTCACGTGCGTCGTCCTCTCGTGCGGGATCGGATGCCGCCCGACCGGTGCCCGGCCGGGCCGCCCGCGAACCCCGGCTACCGCGCGGCGAGGTAGCGCCAGGCGCCGCCGTCCCGCACGAACCGGCTGACCTCGTGCTGCGCACCGGGCTCCCGGTCGACGAGGTAGGACGCCCGGAACTCGACGGTGCCCTCAGCGGCGAGCAGGCCGCCGCCGGTGGTGGCCAGCACCTCCAGGCCGGTCCAGCGGACGGCCGGGTCCAGGTCCACAGTGCGCGGGCGGGTCGAGGGGTGCCAGGTGGCCAGCAGGTAGCCGGCGTCCCCGACCGCGAAGGCGCTGTACCGGGCGCGCACCAGCTGCTCGGCGGTGGCCGCCGGCGCGCCGGCGTGCAGCCGGCCGCAGCAGTCGTCGTGGGGCGGGCCGGTGCCGCACGGGCAGCGTCGGGGCGTCATGCTGCCCGAGTCTGCTCGGCCGGCGGCGGGAGGTGCGGTGACCCGGTACCCGCTGCTGTCCGCGCCCGTGCGGCTGGGGCCGCTGCGGCTGCCGAACCGGGTCGTCTTCCCCGCCCACCTCACCAACTTCGCCGAGGACGGCCTGCCCACCGCCCGCCACGCGGCCTACTCCTCCGCCCGCGCCGCCGGCGGCGCCGGCCTGGTCGTCGTGGAGGAGTCCACCGTCGACCCGGCCGACCGGCCCTACGAGAAGCTGGTCCGCGGGTGGGACCCGGCCGTCGTCCCGGCCTGGCGGGCGGTCACCGACGCGGTGCACGCGCACGGCGTCCCGGTGGTCGCCCAGCTCAACCACAACGGCGGGCAGTCCGACGGGCTGCACACCCGCGCGCCGGTGCTCGCCCCCTCCCCGGTGCCCGACCCGCTGTTCGGGGAGGTGCCGCGCGAGGCCACGCACGCCGACCTGCGCCGGCTGGTCGCCGGGTTCGCCGCGGTCGCCGGGCACTGCGCCGCGGCCGGTTTCGACGGGGTGGAGGTCCAGGCCTCCCAGTCGGCCCTGGCCCGCCAGTTCCTCTCCCGTGCGACCAACCGGCGCACCGACGGCTACGGCGGGTCGCTGGAGAACCGCGTCCGCTTCCTCGCCGAGGTGCTCGCCGCGGTGCGGGAGGCGGTGGGGCCCGAGCGGGCGGTCGGCGTCCGCCTCGCCGACGAGGAGGGCGCGGACGGCGGGACGACGGCGGCCGAGGCGGCGGCCACCGCGCGCCTGCTGGCCGGGCGCGGGCTGGTCGACTGGGTGAGCACCACCGTCGGCGTGGCGACCGCGACCCTGCACCGCGTCGTCCCCCCGATGACCACCCCGCCCGGCTACGCGCGCCCGTTCGCCGCCGCGGTGCGCGCGGCCGTCGACGTCCCGGTCATCGGGGTGGGCCGCTTCCTCACCCCCGACCAGGCCGAGGCCGCGCTGGCCGCCGGGGACTGCGACCTGGTCGGGGCGGTGCGCGCCCAGGTCGCCGACCCCGCCTGGGCGGCCAAGGCGCTCTCCGGCCGGGCGGGGGAGATCCGCCGGTGCCTGGGCTGCAACCAGGAGTGCGTCGGCGCGGTGGGGCTCGGCCGGGCGCTCGGCTGCGTGACCAACCCGCGGGCCGGGCGGGAGGCGCCGCTGCCGGCGCCGGCTCGCCGGCGGCGGGTGCTGGTCGTCGGCGGCGGCCCGGCCGGGCTGCGGACGGCGGCGACCGCGGCGCAGCGCGGCCACGCGGTGACCCTGCTCGAGCAGGCCACGGTCCTCGGCGGGGCGGTGCGGACGGCGGCCGCCGCCCCCGGCCGGGACGGGCTCCTCCCGCTGGTCGAGGACCTGGCGGCGGAGTGCGTGCGGGCCGGGGTGGCGGTGCGCACCGGCGTCCGGGCGACCGCCGCGGACGTGCTGGACGCGGCGCCGGACGCCGTCGTCCTGGCCACCGGCGCGCGGCCGGCCCCGCCCGCGTGGGCGGTCGACGTCCGGGACGTGCTCGGTGGGCGGGTGCGGCCGGCCGGGCGGGTGCTGGTCGTCGACGAGCTCGGCGGCGCGGCGGCCCCCTCGGTCGCCGAGCTGCTGGCCGCGCGCGGCTGCCGGGTGGAGCTGGTGACCGCGGCGCTGGCGGTCGGGCAGGACCTCGGGCCGCTGCTGGAGCTGCCGCGCTGGCGCCGGCGGGCCGGCGGGCTGGGGATCCGGCTCACCCCCGAGGTGGTTGTGACCGCCGTGGACGGCGGCACGGTCGCGCTGCTGCACCACCCGACCGGCGCGGTGCACGCGCGGGAGGTGGACGCCGTGGTGGTGGCCGCCCCCGGCGTGGCCGACGACGCGCTGTGGCGCGAGCTGTGCCGCGCGCCCGGGGACGGCGGCCCGGAGGTGCACCGGGTGGGGGACTGCGTGGCGCCCCGGCGCGCCTCGGCCGCCACCCGGGACGGCGAGCGGGTCGGCGCGGCGCTGTAGCCGCCGGAGGGGGCCGGCGGGTCAGGCGTCCGGGGCGTACCGCGCGCGCAGGCCCTCGACGAGCAGGTCCAGGCCGAACTCGAAGGCCGCACCGTGCGGATGGCGCATCAGCTCGGTGATCGCGGCCAGCAGCAGCGGCTGCCCGGCCAGGGCGCAGGCGCGCCGGGTGGTGGGGTCCTCGACCGCGGGGGCCGGGGGCTGGGTGCGCTCCCGGTCGGCCTCGGCCTGCCACTCGACGGCGCTGCCGATCACGTAGGAGCCCAGCGCGAACAGCGCCTGCTGCGCCTCGCCCGGCCGCAGGCCCGCCTCCACGAGCACGCCGAGCACCCGCTCGATGCCGGCGAAGCTCTCCGGGCTGGGCCGGTTGCCGGCCACCACCCGCGGCGCGTCCCGGGTGGCGACCAGCGCGGTGAACATGCGCCGGGCGTCCTCGCGCAGCCACTCCCACCAGGGCTGGCCCTCTTCCGGGCCGGTGTAGACCCGCCCGGTGCGGCGCAGCAGCTCCTCGGCCATGAGGTCCATGAGCTGCCGCTTGTTCTCCACGTGCCAGTAGAGGGTCGGCCCGGAGACCCCGAGCCGGGCGGCGACCCGGCGGAACGAGACCGCCTCCAGGCCGCCCTCGGCGAGCAGGTCGAGGGCGGCGCCGACGACGGCCTCGCGGGTCACCCCCGGCCGCTCCGTCGCCGTCCCCGGTTTCACGCTTGACACCCTAACGGTGTAAGAGGACGGTGGCCGCTGTGTCTAACGCCGTTAGAGAGCCGGCGATCGAGGTCGCCGGTCTCCGCAAGACCTACCCGGCCGGCGACTCCGTGGTCGAAGCGGTGAAGGGCATCGACCTGCGGGTCGAGGCCGGGCAGACCTACGGCTTCCTCGGCCCCAACGGCGCCGGGAAGTCCACGACCATCGAGATGCTCTGCACCATCCGGAACCCGACGTCGGGCACCGCCCGCGTCGCCGGCTTCGACGTCGTCCGGCAGCGCAGCGAGGTGCGCCGCCGCATCGGGCTGGTCTTCCAGCAGCAGACGCTGGACCTGCAGCTCTCCGCCGAGCAGAACCTGCGCTTCCACGCCGAGCTCTACGGTCTCTCCCGCCCGGAGGCCGACCGGCGCATCGCCGAGGTGCTCGACATGGTCGCCCTCGCCGACCGCCGCTCGGACCGGGTCGACAAGTTCTCCGGCGGCATGAAGCGGCGGCTGGAGATCGCCCGCGGCCTGGTCCACGCCCCGCAGGTGCTCTTCCTCGACGAGCCGACGATCGGCCTGGACCCGCAGACCCGCGCCGCCATCTGGGACCACCTGGCGTGGCTGCGCGAGCACACCAGCATCACCGTCTTCGTCACCACGCACTACATGGACGAGGCCGAGCACTGCGACCGCATCGCGATCATGGACCACGGGGAGATCGTCGTGGAGGACACGCCGGAGGCGCTGAAGTCCAGCGTCGGCACCGACCGCATCGCGCTGCGCACCGACGACGACGAGCTGGCCATCACGCGGGTCCGGGAGCGGCTCGGGGTGGAGGCCGGCATGCACGAGGGGCAGGTGACCCTCGCCGTGGCCGAGGGGGCCGCGGTGGTACCCCGGCTGTTCACCGAGCTGGGGGTCGGCATCCGCTCGGTGACCGTCACCCGGCCCAGCCTGGACGACGTCTTCCTGACCTACACCGGCCGCACGATCCGTGACTCCGAGGGCCCCCAGGCCCCGACGAACCCGTTCGCCGGGAGGCGATGACATGACCCGCTCCCCGGGAGAGGACGCAGCGTGACCACCCGCGACACCGCCGTCCCGCCCGCCGCCGAACCGCAGCTGCTCACCGAGGTGCGCAGCGACGCGGGGCACGAGGTGCGCGCCACCTGGGTGGTGATGCGCCGCGAGCTGCTGCGGCTCAGGCAGGACCGGGCCCGCATCCTCACCATGCTGCTGCAGCCGCTGCTGTTCGTCTTCGTCATGGGCACCGGCCTGGGCAGCATCGTCGACACCGGCGGCGACACCAGCTTCCGGACCTTCCTCTTCCCCGGGGTGCTGGCCACCTCGGTGCTGTTCACCGCGGCGTTCGCCGGCATCAGCCTGGTGTGGGACCGGGAGTTCGGGTTCCTCCGCGAGATGATGGTCGCCCCCATCTCCCGCGGCGCCATCATCTGGGGCAAGTGCCTCGGCGGCGCGGTCGTCGCCACCGTGCAGAGCCTCCTGCTCCTCGCGCTGGCCGGCACCGTCGGCATCCCCTACGCCCCGGTGCTGCTCCTCCAGCTGGCCGGCTGCCTGTTCCTCGGCTCGCTGCTGCTCACCGCGCTGGGCGTCCTGCTCTCCACCCGGATCAAGACCATCCAGACGGCGATGCCGGTCAGCCAGCTGCTGATCATGCCGATGATGTTCCTGTCGGGGGCGCTGTTCCCGATCGCCGGGCTGCCGGACTGGCTCGCCGTCCTCACCAAGCTCAACCCGCTGACCTACGTCGTGCAGCCGATGCGCTCCTTCGTGCTCGACCGGCTGGCGCTGTCGGCGGCCGAGCAGGAGCGCCTGGTCCCGGTGATCACCTGGGCCGGCTGGGAGGTGCCGGTCGGGGTCCAGCTGCTGACCGTGGCCGTCCTGACGCTGGGACTGGTCACCCTCGCCGCCCGGGTCTTCCGCACCACCGAGTAGGAGGACCACCCTTCCCCACGCCTCGCAGGCTCGGCGCAGGGCCCCGGAGGGTGGCCGTTCCAGCGCGTCCCGGGGGCGCGGCGCGGGACCGGGGACGGGGCCTCGGTAGGGTGCCGTCGGTGAGCTCACTAGCCGGTGCCGTCTGGCCCGAGCTGCCCGAGCGCCCGCTGCTGCTGGTGCCGCTGGGCGCGGTCGAGCAGCACGGCCACCACCTGCCGCTGGCCACCGACACCACCGTCGCCTGCGCGGTCGCCGAGGCGGCCGTCGACGACCTCCCCGGCGCGCTGCTGGCCCCCGCGCTCGCCTACGGGGCCAGCGGCGAGCACGAGGACTTCCCGGGCACCGTGTCGATCGGCACCGAGGCGCTGGCCGGGCTGCTCGTCGAGTACGGCCGCTCGGCCTGCCGCTGGGCCGGCCGCCTGCTCGTCGTCAACGGCCACGGCGGCAACCTCGACGCCCTGCGGGCCGCGGTCCCGCTGCTGCGCTCCGAGGGCCGGGACGTCGCCTGGTTCCCGTGCGCGGTCGCCGGCGCCGACCCGCACGCCGGGCGCACCGAGACCGCGCTGATGTTGCACGTGGAACCGGGGTCGGTGCGCCTCGAGCAGGCGGTGGCGGGGGAGACCGCACCGCTGGCCGAGGTCCTGCCCCGGCTGCGCCAGGAGGGGGTGCGCGCGGTCAGCCCCACCGGCGTGCTCGGGGACCCGCGCGGCGCCTCGGCGGAGGAGGGCGCGGCCCTCCTCGGCGACCTCGCCGAGCGGCTGGCCGGTGCCGTCGCGCGGTGGGACGTCGACCCGGGCGGGCGACTGCGGGGCTGAGGACGGCGTCCCACCTCCTGCGCGGCCCAGGGGTCGCCGCCCGGCCCCCGGGGTAGCCGGGCGGCATGGACCTCCTCTCGCTCCCCCGGGCCGCGACGGCGTCCGCCCTCGCCCTCGGCACGGCGCTGCGCGGTGCGCGCGTCGTCCACCCCCGGGGGCGCGCGCACACCGGCGTGGTCGTCACCGACGGCGGTGGATCCTGGGGTGCCCGCGTGCTCGACGAGGCCGGCCGCCACGAGGTCGTGGTCCGCGTCTCGCGGGCCGTCGGGCTGCCCGAGCCGCTCCCCGACGTCGTCGGCCTGGCGATCCGGTTCGACGGGCAGGGCGGGGACGGCGGGCCGCTGGACGTCCTCGTCACGACCGCCGGGAGCCCGCCCGGCCTGCGCCACGTCTTCCTCCCGGAGCCGCTGGGCCGGACCTTCTCCGCGGTGCTGCCGCACCGCACCGGCAGCGGGCGCCTGGTCGTGCTCGGCGCGCGGCGCGACGCCACCGGGGCGGGCTGGGACCTGCTGGCCGCCCCGGTGGCCGGGCGCTGGCGGCGGTGGGGCGGCCTGACCCTCGGCGCGGCCCTCCCGGACCCCGATGCGGAGGGGCTCCGGTTCCGGCCCACGGTGGGCGCCGACGACCTGCAGCCGGTCGCCCTGTTCCGCGCCGTCCGCGCCCGGTCGTACCGGGAGAGCCAGGCGCGCCGCCCCTGACCGGGGCCGCCCGGCCCGTGGTTAGGGTTCCGGGCATGGGCTCTCCTGCCGGGTGGCTGCTCGTCGTCGACTACCAGGAGGTCTTCCGCGACCCGACGTCCCCCTGGACGACGCCCCGCTTCGACGACATCCGACCCCGCGTCCGGTCCCTGGTCGGGGCCTTCGGCGAGCGGGTCGTGTTCACCCGCTTCGTCGTCCCCGAGCACCCCGAGGGCGCCTGGGCCGACTACTACCGGCAGTACGACTACTTCACCCGGCCGCACGCGATCCCGCTCTTCCAGCTCTCCGAGGACCCCGGCGGTCGCACGGTCGTCGACGCCCCGACCTTCGGCAAGTGGGTGCCCGAGGTGGCCCGCGTGGTGGGTGACGGGCCCCTGACGGTGGCCGGCGTGGCCACCGACTGCTGCGTGCTCTCCACCGTGCTGCCGGCCGCCGACGCCGGCGTCCACGTGCGGGTGGTCTCCGACGCGTGCGCCGGGGCCAGCGACGAGGCGCACGCCGACACGATGCGGATCCTGGGGTGCTACGCCCCGCTGGTCGAGGTCACCACCACGGCCGAGGTGCTCGCCGCGGCATGACCGCGGTCCCCGGGCCGCCGGCCGGGCGGCTCCCCGACGGCTTCGTCGTCCGCCTGGACCCGCGCACCCGCCGACGCGAGGGCGGCACCGTGCTCCTGGGCGGCTCGCCGCTGCGGCTGGTCCGGCTGCTGCCCCGGGCGCAGGCCCTCGTGGCCGGCGACCGGCTCGAGGTGCGGGACGCGGCGACCGCGGCGCTGGCCGCCCGCCTGCTCGACGCCGGCCTCGCCCACCCCTCGCTGTGCGGCTCGCCGGCCGCGGAGATCACCGTCGTCGTCCCGGTCCGCGACCGGGCCGCCGAGCTGGCCCGGCTGCTCGCCGCGCTGCGCGCCGACCCGGCCACCGCCGGCGTCCCCGTGCTCGTGGTGGACGACGGGTCCGCCGACCCCGCCGCGCTCCGGGCGGTGGCCGGGGAGTCCGGCGCCCGTGTGCTGCGCCACGCGGTCACCCGCGGCCCGGCCGCCGCCCGCAACACCGGGCTGGCCGCCGCCACCACGGAGCTCGTCGCCTTCCTCGACTCCGACTGCGTGCCGCGGCCCGGCTGGCTGGACCCGCTGCTGCGGCACACCGCCGACCCGCGGCTGGCCGTCGTCGCGCCCCGGATCACCGCGCTGGGGGAGCCGGCCGGGTTCGTCGCCCGCTACGAGACCGCGGTGAGCGCCCTGGACATGGGCCCGGACCCCGCGCCCGTGGCACCCGGGACCGCGGTCTCCTACCTGCCCAGCGCGGCGCTGCTGGCCCGCCGGGCGGCGCTCGGTGCGGGGTTCGACGAGTCCATGCTGGTCGCCGAGGACGTCGACCTCGTCTGGCGGCTGGCCGCGGCCGGCTGGCGGGTGCGCTACGAACCGGCCGCCACCGTCGCCCACGAGCACCCCGCGGGCGCCCGCGACTGGCTGCGCCGGCGGGCCTTCTACGGCACCGGCGCCGCCCTGCTGGCCGCCCGGCACGGCGCCGCGGTCGCCCCGGTGGTGGTCTCGCCCTGGACGGCGGCGGCCTGCGCGCTGGCGCTCACCGGGCGCCGGTCCGGGCTGCTCGCCGCGGCGGGGGTGCTCGGAGCCGCCACCGCCCGGCTGGCCCCGCGGCTGGCCGGTCCGGCGGGGCGCCCGCCGGTCGGCCTGGCCGCCGCTCTCGTGCTGCGGGGCAGCGCGGCCGCCGTCCGCACGCTGGCCCGCGCGGTGACCCGGCACCACTGGCCGCTCGCCCTGGTGGCGGCGCTGGCCTCCCGGCGGGCCCGCCGGGTCGTGGTCGCCGCCGCGGTGGCCGACGGGCTGCTGGCCGGCCGGGCGCACCGCCGGGACGTCGGGTTGCTGCGCTTCGCGGCCGCCCGCCGCCTGGAGGACCTCGCCTACGGCGCCGGTCTGTGGGCCGGTGCCTGGCGGGCCCGTGACCCCCGGGCGCTGCTGCCCGCGGCCCCGCCGTCCCTCCCGCGCCGCCGCCGCTGACGCCACCCAGGCCGTGTCCCGGACCTCCTGGCTCGCCGTCGCCGTCGAAGGACCCCGTCCTCCCCACCCCTCGCTCCGCTCGGGGCGGTGCCCTGGACGGGGCCGTGGTGGGCCCGGTCCTCCGGCGACCAGGTCACCTGATCGTCGGAGGACCGGGTGCACGCGACCGGGTTGGTGGTGCGAACGCCCTGGACAGGTCACGATGGGGGTGACATGAGCGAGCGCCCGGGCACGACGCGGTGACCACGGTCAACCCGTGGCTGGCCCTGCCCGAGGGCCGCCCCGACCCGCTGCTGACCCGCCGCCTGCGCGCCGCGCACGAGGCCCTGGTCACCCGCGGCGCCCCCGCCGGCGACCAGGTGCGCGCCGTGGTCTGGGACTCCTGGCGGCGCAGCCTCGGCAGCGGCGTGGACCCCGACGGCGGGGCGCCGCCGGTCGAGCTCCTGGACGACGACCTCGTGGCCTACCGCGAGGCCCACCCCCTGGCGCCGGTGCTGCCGGTGATCCGGCGGCTGCTGGTCGCCGACGCCGAGGCCGACCGGATGATCGTCGCGGTCACCGACGCCGCCGGCCGGATGCTCTGGGTGGAGGGCGACCGGCGGCTGCGTGCCCGGGCCGAGACCATGCACTTCGTCGAGGGGTCCCGGTGGTCCGAGGAGGTGGCCGGCACCAACGCACCCGGCACCGCGCTCGCCGTCGACCACGCCGTCCAGATCTACGGCAGCGAGCACTACCGCCGGCCGGTCCAGCCCTGGAGCTGCTCGGCGGCACCCGTGCACGACCCGGTCACCGGGGTGCTGCTCGGCGCCATCGACGTCACCGGCGGTGACCACGTGGCCAGCCCGCACGTGCTCACGCTGGTCCGCGCCACCGTGGCCGCCGTGGAGTCCGAGCTGCGCTGGCTGCACCGCGAGCGGCTGGCCCGCCCGGCCCCGCCGCCGCCCGCGGCCGCCCGGTCCCTGGTGCCCCGGCTGGAGGTGCTCGGCCGCGAGCGGGCCCGGCTGGTGCGCCCCCAGGCGTCGGTCGAGCTGTCGCTGCGCCACTCCGAGCTGCTGCTCCTGCTGGCCGAGGCCGCCACCTCCGGCACCGGCCGCACCGCCGAGCAGCTCGCCGCCGAGTGCCACGCCGGGGACGCCGCCGCGGTCACCGTGCGCGCCGAGCTCTCCCGGCTGCGCCGGCTGGTCGGCCCCGAGCTGGTCGGCTCGCGCCCCTACCGGCTGCTGGGCCCGCTGGACACCGACCTCGACGCGGTGCGCCGGCTGCTCGCCCGGGGCGCGGTGGGCCCCGCCCTGGAGCGCTACCCCGGGCCGGTGCTGCCCCGCTCCACCGCCCCCGGCGTCGTCCGCGCCCGCGGCCGGCTGTCCCTGTCGCTGCGCCAGGCCGTGCTGGCCGGCCGCCGTCCGGAGCTGCTGCTGCGCTACAGCCGGCTGCCCGAGGCGCAGGACGACGTCGCGGTGTGGCAGACCTGCCTCGAGTGGCTGCCCGCCGGCTCGCCGCGCCGCCCCGCGGTGGCCGCCCACCTGCACCGGCTGCGCCGCACCCCGCGGGCCCCGCTCGCGTAGCGGGCGGCGTCCCGGGCGTGCCCGCGCGGTCGGCGTCCCAGGGAATGCCGCGGAGCCGCCCGGCCTTGCCACCGGCACGTGGAGCACCCCCGCCGAGTCGCCCTCGCCGTCGCCGCGCTCGCCCTCGGCGGGTTCGCCATCGGCACCACCGAGTTCGTCACCATGGGCCTGCTCCCCGACATCGCCGCCGGCGTGGGCGTCGACGTCCCGACGGCCGGCCACGTCATCTCCGCCTACGCGCTGGGCGTGGTCGTCGGCGCCCCGGTGATCGCGAGCCTGGGCGCGCGGCTGCCCCGCCGGGGCCTGCTGCTCGGGCTCATGCTGGCGTTCCTGCTCGGCAACGTGGGCAGCGCCCTGGCACCGGGCCACACCGGCCTGCTGCTGGCCCGGTTCGTCAGCGGCCTGCCGCACGGGGCCTACTTCGGCGTGGCCTCGCTGGTCGCCGCCTCCCTCGTCCCCCCGCACGCCCGGGGCCGGGCGGTCAGCTCGGTGATGCTCGGCCTCTCCGTCGCCACCGTCGCGGGCGTGCCGGCCGCGACCTGGCTCGGCCAGCAGCTGGGCTGGCGGGCGGCCTACTGGGCGGTCGGCGCCCTGGCGGTGCTCACCCTGCTGGCGGTGCTGCTGGTCGTCCCGCCGTCCCCGGGGGAGGGCGGGGCGCGGGTGCGCACCGAGCTGGCCGCGCTGCGACGGCCGCAGGTGCTGCTCACGCTGCTGGTGGCCACCGGCGGCTTCGGCGGCATGTTCGCCGTCTACAGCTACGTCGCGCCGCTGAGCACCGAGGTGGCCGGTCTGCCCCGCGGTGCGGTGCCGTGGGTGCTGCTGGCGTTCGGGGCGGGCGGGGTGCTCGGCACGGTCCTCGGCGGGCGGCTCGCCGACCGGGCGCTCTTCGGCTCCCTGGTCGGGGCCATGGCCACGGTCGGGGTGCTGCTGGCCGCCGTCGGCCTCGTGGCCGGGGAGCCGGCCGCGCTGGTGCCCGCCATCGTCGCCCTGGCCGGCACGGCGTCGGTCCTGGTCGTCTGCCTGCAGCTGCGGCTCATGGAGGTGGCCGGCGAGGCCCGGATGCTGGGGGCGGCGCTCAACCACTCGGCGCTCAACGCCGCCAACGCGCTGGGTGCCTGGCTCGGCGGGCTGGTGATCGCCGCAGGCCTCGGCTGGACCGCCCCCGCCTGGGTCGGTGCGGGGCTGGCCGCGTTCGGCCTGCTCGTGCTCACCGCCTCGGCGGTGCTGCGGCGGCGGGAGATCGCGGCCGGACCGGCGCGGGCGGTGCCCGCGCCGGCCCGGTGAATGCGGAGGCTCCGCTTTCAGCCGAGGGTCTCGGCGAACAGCGGGACGGCGTTGTCCAGGGCGTACTCGATGCCGAGCACGGAGCCGCTCGAGAAGGCGCTGACCAGCTCCTCGTCCTCGAGCACGAGCGCGTCGCCCTGCTGCACCGACGGCAGGGTCTGCCACACCGGGTTCGAGGTGATCTCCGAGGCCTCGACGAAGATCGGGAAGACCACGGTCAGCGGGGCGTCGAGGAGGCCCACCTCCTCGTCGCTCACCGGGATGAAGAAGTTCTCGCCGGCCAGCTCCTGGATCGCCGGCTTGTTGACGAAGCCCAGCGACTCCATGAAGTCGACCCGGGCGTCGCCGCGCACGTAGGCGCCGAAGCCCTCGGAGGTGTAGGCACCCACGGCCACCTCGGTGCCCTCGAACTCCGGGTGCTCCGCGCGCGCGTCCTCGAACTGCTGCTCGAGGTCGGCCTCGAGGTCGGCGGCCTCGTCGCCGCGCCCGAGCGCCTCGCCCACCAGCTCCAGCTGCTGCTGCCAGGTGGTCTGGTACGGGCCCACGCCCTCGGGCTGGCCGACGGTCGGTGCGATCTGGCTCAGCAGGTCGTAGCGCTCCTGGGTCCCGTCGGAGCGGGTGTCGAGGATGAGGTCGGGCTCCAGGGCCGCGATCGCCTCGAGGCTGGGCTCGAGGGTGTCGACCAGCTCCGGCGCCTCGTCGTAGCGGCCCCCGGCCCAGGGGCCCACCCCCTCGCCGCCGAAGCCCAGCCAGTCGCTGGCCCCGACCGGCTCCACCCCGAGGGCCAGGGCGGTCTCGGCGTCCGACCACCCGAGCGCGACCACCCGCTGCGGCTCCTCCTCGACCGTCACCTCGCCGAAGGCCGTGTCGACGGTGACGGGGAACGCGCCGTCCCCCGAGCCGGTGGCGGAGGTGCCGCCGGCGGCGTCGCCCACCTCCTCGTCGGAGGTCGAGCCGCAGCCGGCGAGGAGGGCGGCGCTGAGCAGGGCAGCGCCGAGGGCGGCGGGGCGTCGGGTCATCGGGGACTCCAATCCAGTAGGACAGGCTCACCTAACTACACCGGGCTCGCCGACGGGGCACGAGGGTGCCGGGGGAGGAGCGGGCGCGGTGCTGCAACGGCGCTGCAACGTTGCCCCGGGGCGCGGATCCGCCCCGCCCACGAGGGCTGACCTGCGCACCTGAGGGTCCAGTGCCGGCACCGCGCCCGCATACGCGGCACCGGAAGCCGTCGCCGCGCAGGTAAGCGTGGCCTAAGTCACTCCTGCCTCGGCAGACTCCGCAGCAGGTGGCGCTCGTCCGCCACGCCCCTGCAGAGAAGCGGAGGACTCGTGTCCCAGATCACCGTGCGGGTCGACGGGGTGACCTACACCGACGAGGTCGAGCCCCGGACCCTGCTGGTCCACTACCTGCGAGAGCAGCTCGGCAAGGTCGGCACCGTCATCGGCTGCGACACCAGCAACTGCGGCGCGTGCACCGTGCACCTCGACGGCGCCGCCGTGAAGTCCTGCACCGTGCTGGCCGTCCAGGCCGACGGGAGCGAGGTCACCACCATCGAGGGCCTGGCCGCCGAGGACGGCACGCTCCACCCGGTGCAGAAGGCCTTCCACGAGATGCACGGCCTGCAGTGCGGGTTCTGCACCCCCGGGATGATCATGGCCTCGGTCGACCTGCTCAAGGAGAACCCGGACCCCAGCGAGAGCGAGGTCCGCGAGGGCATCGAGGGCAACCTCTGCCGCTGCACCGGCTACCAGAACATCGTCCGCGCGGTCCGCCAGGCCGCCGGCGAGATGGCCGGCCGGACGTCCGCCGGCCAGATGTCCGCGCCCGAGACGACGGGAGCCCAGGCATGACCCTCATCGAGGAACCGTCCGCCGAGGCGCCGGCCCGCGAGGTCGGCCGTGCCCGGCGGCGCAAGGAGGACGCCCGGCTGATCACCGGCCGGACCACCTGGACCGACAACATGGTGCTGCCCGGGATGCTGCACATGTCCGTCGTCCGCAGCCCCGTGGCGCACGCGAAGATCCGCAGCGTCGACGTCAGCGCGGCCAAGGAGGCCCCCGGCGTCGTCGCCGTCTTCACCGGCCAGGACTTCGCCGAGGAGCAGGGCTCCATCCCCTGCGCCTGGCCGGTCACCCCGGACATGGTCAACCCCGGCCACCCGTCGCTGGCCGTGCACGAGGTCAACCACGTCGGCGAGGCCGTCGCGGTGATCATCGGACGGAGCCGGACCGCCGCCGCCGACGCCGTCGAGCTCGTCGACGTCGACTACGACCTGCTGCCGGTCGTGCTCGACATGGAGGAGGCCGTCAAGGGTGAGGCCGACCTCTGCCACGACCACACCGAGTCCAACACCAGCTACCACTTCGTCTTCGACTCGGCCGAGGCCGGCACCGGCGGGGACGTCGACCAGGCCCTCGCCGACGCCGAGGTCGTGGTCAGCCGGCGTTTCGTCAACCAGCGGCTGATCCCGGCCTTCATGGAGCCGCGGTCGGTCGTCGTCCAGCCGCAGGGCGACAACTTCACCATGTGGTCGGCCACCCAGATCCCGCACATCCTGCGGGTGATGCTGGCGATGGTGACCGGCGTCCCGGAGCACAAGCTGCGCGTCGTCGCCCCCGACGTCGGCGGCGGCTTCGGCGGCAAGCTGCAGGTCAACCCGGAGGAGGTCCTCGCGCTGCTCGTGGCGCGGCGGCTCGGCAAGCCGGTCAAGTGGACCGAGACCCGCAGCGAGTCGCTCATGACCGCCCACCACGGCCGCGACCAGATCCAGTACGTCGACATCGCCAGCGACCGCGAGGGCAACATCACGGGCCTGCGCGTGCGGCTGCTCGCCGACATGGGCGCCTACCTGCGGCTGATCACCCCGGGGGTGCCGGCGCTGGGCGGGCTGATGTACCCGGCGATCTACAAGGTGCCGGCCTTCCGCTTCGAGTGCGACGGCGTGTTCACCAACAAGGTGCCCACCGACGCCTACCGCGGCGCCGGCCGGCCCGAGGCCACCTTCGCCATCGAGCGGATCATGGACGAGCTCGCCGTCGAGCTGGGCATGGACCCCCTCGAGCTGCGCCGCAAGAACTGGATCCAGGCCGAGGAGTTCCCCTACACCACGGTCGCCGGGCTGGAGTACGACAGCGGGGACTACGACGCCGCGACCCAGCAGGCGCTCGAGCTCATCGGCTACGACGAGCTGCGCGCCGAGCAGCGCCGCCGCCGCGAGTCGGGCGACCCGGTGCAGCTGGGCATCGGGTTCTCCACCTTCACCGAGATGTGCGGCCTGGCGCCGTCCCGGGTGCTCGGCTCGCTGTCCTTCGGAGCCGGCGGCTGGGAGGCGGCGTCCATCCGGATGCTGCCCACCGGCAAGGTGGAGGTCGTCACCGGTTCCACCCCGCACGGGCAGGGCCACGAGACCGCGTGGAGCCAGCTGGTCGCCGACACCCTCGGCGTCCCCTTCGAGGACGTCGAGGTCCTGCACGGCGACACCCAGGTGGCCCCCAAGGGCCTGGACACCTACGGGTCCCGCTCGCTGGTCGTCGGCGGCACCGCGGTGGTCAAGGCCGCGGAGAAGGTCATCGCCAAGGCCCGCAAGGTCGCCGCCCACCTGCTCGAGGCCAGCGAGGACGACCTGGAGTTCGAGGGCGGGAAGTTCTCGGTGCGGGGCACCCCGGGCGCGGGGATCGGCATCCAGGAGGTGGCCCTGGCCATCTTCGCCGCGCACAACTACCCGGAGGACGTCGAACCCTCCATCGACGCCGACGCGACCTTCGACCCGGTCAACTTCTCCTTCCCCCACGGCACGCACATCTGCGCCATGGAGGTCGACACCGAGACCGGGATGGTGAAGATCCGCAAGTACGCCTGCGTCGACGACGTCGGCACCATCGTCAACCCGCTGATCGTGGAGGGGCAGGTCCACGGCGGCCTGGCCCAGGGCATCGCCCAGGCGCTGTACGAGGAGGCCGTCTACGACGCCGACGGCAACCTCACCACCGGCACCTTCGTCGACTACCTGGTGCCCTCGGCCGCCGACCTGCCGCACTTCGACACCGGGAACACGGTGCACCCGGCCACGAGCAACCCGATCGGGGCCAAGGGCGTCGGGGAGGCCGGCTGCATCGCCAGCACGCCGGCCGTCGTGAACGCCGCGCTGGACGCCGTCCGGCACCTGGGCGTGACCGACATCCGCATGCCGCTGACCCCGGAGCGGGTGTGGCGGGCCCTCCAGACCGGCGGTGACGGCGGCGACCGTGCCGCGGCCGGCACCACCGCCTACGGCGGCGCGTCCACCGAGTCCACCGCCGGCGTCTCCACCCCCGCGTCGAACCCCGGGGGGATTTCGTGACCGTCCTCGCCCCGACCCCTGCTGGAGGTGCCCGATGATCCCCGCGGCGTTCGCCTACGCCCGGCCCACCACCGTCGAGGAGGCCCTGCAGGCCATCGCCGACGGCGGCGAGGACGTCAAGGTCATGGCCGGCGGCCAGTCCCTGATCCCGGTCATGCGGCTGCGCATGGCCGCCCCGGAGACCGTCGTCGACCTGGTCAGCGTGAGCGAGATGCGCGGGGTCCGGGACGACGGCGACGCCATCGTCATCGGCGCCATGACCACGCACCACGACGTGCTGGTCGACCCGCTGATCGCCGAGCACGCGCCGCTGCTGGTGCAGGCCACCGAGACCGTCGCCGACCGGCAGGTCCGCGCCCGCGGCACGTTCGGCGGGGCGCTGGCGCACGCCGACCCGGCCGGGGACCTGGCGGCGGTGGCGCTGGCCCTCGACGCGGAGATGGTCATCGCCGGCCCCGGCGGGCGGCGCACCGTTCCCGCGGCGGACTTCTTCGTCGACTACCTGACCACCTGCCTCGAGGAGGGGGAGCTGCTCGTCGAGGTCCGCATCCCCAAGCTCAGCGGGGAGTGGGGGGTGCGCTACGAGAAGTTCAACCGGGTGGCGCAGGCCTGGTCGATCGTGGCCGTCGCCGCGGCGGTGCGCCGCGAGAACGGGCACATCGCCGAGGCGCGGATCGGCCTGACCAACATGGGCTCCACGCCCCTGCGGGCCCAGGCCACCGAGGCGGCCCTCGCGGGTGCCGACGCGAGCGCCGCGGCCATCGCCGCGGCGGCCGCCCGGGCCGCCGAGGGGACCAGCCCGACCAGCGACCTCAACGCCCAGGCGGACTACCGCGAGCACCTCGCGCGGGTGCTCACTCGCCGCGCGGTGAGCGCCGCCGCCGGGCTGTAGCGTCGCACTCCCGCCCCGGATCCAGACCGTCCACCGCTCGGCCGGCCCGCTCCCCCCGGGGGCGGACCGGCCGAGCCACGTGACCCCTCGGAGGTAGCCCCGTGCAGTTGGAGAACTCGTTCACCGTCCCCGTGCCGATCGACGAGGCCTGGCGCGTGCTGCTGGACATCGAGCGGATCGCGCCCTGCATGCCCGGCGCCGCGCTGGACTCGGTCGAGGGTGACTCGTTCACCGGCCGGGTGAAGGTGAAGCTCGGCCCGATCAACCTCACCTACCAGGGCAAGGCGTCCTTCGTGGAGAAGGACGAGGCGGCGCGCCGGGCCGTCATCGACGGTCGCGGCAAGGACCAGCGCGGCAACGGCACCGCGGCGGCGCTCATCACCGCCCAGCTCAAGGAGGAGGGCGACACCACGCGGGTCGACGTCCTCACCGACCTCAACATCACCGGCAGGCCGGCCCAGTTCGGCCGCGGCGTCATGACCGACGTCGGCAACAAGCTGCTCGGCCAGTTCGCCGACAAGCTCGCCACCCAGCTCGGCCAGGGCGACCAGCCGGCCGCCGAGCCGGGCCCGGCCGCGAAGGCGGCGGCGACCGCCGCCGGCACCGCCGAGGAGGTCGCCGCCTCCGCCGAGCAGGTGCCCGGCGAGGGGGCGGCGGCCAAGACCACCCGCAAGGCCGCCGGTGCGGCGAAGAAGACGGCCGCCGCCGCCGCGGACAAGGCCGCGAAGCCGGCCGCGGAGGCCGCCGCCCCGACCGGGACGACCCCGGCGAAGGCGACCCCTGCGGCGCCGGTGACCACCCCGGCCGGCCCCGCCGCGACCCCGGCCTCCACGCCCGCGGCGCCGGTGACCCCGGCGCCGGCGGCCCCGGCGGCGACCACCACGCCCGCCGGGCCGGCCGCCGCACCGGCCTCCACGCCGGCCCGCTCGACCGAGGAGCCCGAGCCGATCGACCTGCTCGAGGTCGCCGGCGGCGCGGCCATGGCCCGGTACGCGGCACCGGTCGGTGCCGCGGCGTTGCTCCTGCTGCTGATCACCCTGGTCGTGCGTCGGCGCCGCCGCCGCTGACGACCACCCCCGGGCGCCGGGGGGAGGGCTCGCGTCCTCCCCCGGCGACCGGCCGCCGGGGCCCTCCGGCCGTCAGGTGCCGAGCGCGCCGAGCCAGTCCAGCGCGGCCGCGGCGACCACGTCGACGTCCCGGGCCAGCGCGTGGTCCCCGGGGACGGCGTACACCGAGGCACCCGGCCGCCCGGCGAGCACCGCGGCGACCTCCTCGGGGCGGCCGAACGCGTCCCGCTCACCCTGCACCACACCGACCGGCACGCCGGCACCGGTGAGCTCCGCCGCGCGGCTGCGCTCGGGACGCCCGGGCGGGTGCAGCGGGAACGCCAGGCACAGCACGCCCGCCGCCCCCTGCGCGGCCGCGGTGCGGCAGGCCACGCGGGCGCCTGCGCTGCGGCCGCCGAGCACCAGCGGTCCCGTCAGCCGGCCGGCCTCCCGCAGCGCCCCGAGCACCGCCGTCCAGGCCTCGTCGAGCCGGGGCGGCGCCGGGGCGACCCGCCGGCCGGCCACCCGCCACGGCTGCTCCACCCCGAGGACCCGCCAGCCGCCGGCGGCCGCCCCGGCGGTGACGGCGGCGAGGTCGGCCGAGCCCAGGCCCCCGCCGGCACCGTGGCCGAGCACCAGCGTGCCGCGCGGGCCGTCCGGGCCGCGGGCGACCACGTGGGCCGGGCCGAGGGGGGTCGGGAGCTCCTCGCCGGCCGTCACCGGGCCGGCAGCGCCAGCAGGGCGTCGACCGCGCCGGCGAGGTCGTCGGCCAGCAGCGCACGCCGGTCGTACACCTCCGGGTAGGCCCGCTCGCTGCGCGGGAACCAGGCCGCTCCCAGGCCGGCCCGCAGGGCGCCGTGGACGTCCCAGCCGTGCGCGGCGACCAGGCCCACCGCTCCCGGCGGCACGTCGCAGACCCCGGCGGCCCACAGGTACACCGCCCGGGCCGGCTTCCAGGTGCGGATGACCTCGCTGGAGAGCACCCGCTCGACCAGCGGCGAGACGCCGCCGCGCTCCAGCCCGGCCTCGGCGACGGCGGCCGAGCCGTGGGTGAGCGCCACCGCCCGCACCCCGGCCGCGGTCAGCCGGCGCAGCGCCGGCTCGACGTCGGGGTGCGGGGCCAGCTCGGCGAAGGCGTCGGCGACCCGGGTGCGGGCGGCCGGCGCCAGGTCGGTGCCCTGCGCGAGGGCGCCCAGGAAGGCGTCGCGGAAGCTGGTCCAGGTGCCGGCGGTGGCCGCGGCGAAGCCGGTGAGCAGCGTCCGGGAGAACACCGCCGGCAGGACGTGCTCGGGCTGCCCGAGCTCGACCAGCGTCGCCCGCACCGGGGCGAGGTCGAGCAGGGTCTCGTTCACGTCGAAGGCGACGACCTCCGGGCGCCGGGCGGCGTCGCCCGCGGCGGTCACGCCGCCGGCCGGTCGGTGTCGTCGGCGGGCAGCGGCGGCAGGGGCCGGCGCTCCCGGCCGCGGGCCCGGACGTCCTTCACCCGCTTGTAGACCAGCCAGCCCACGCCGAGGACCGCCGCGACCACCACCGCGTAGTCGAGGAAGCGCAGGTTGTCCTGGACGAAGTCGCCCGCGGCCACCCCCAGCCCGATCAGCACGCTGTTCCAGATCAGGCTGCCCGCGGCGGTGTAGACGATGAACTGCCAGAACGGCATCCGCACCACGCCGGCCGGCACGGAGATGAAGCTGCGCACGATCGGCACCATGCGGCCGAAGAAGACCGCCGCCCGGCCGTGCCGGGCGAACCACTCGAAGGTCTTGTCGACGTCGGCGGTCTCCACCAGCGGCAGCCGGTCGAGGAAGGCGTGCGAGCGGCGGGGGCCCAGGGCGCGGCCCACGTAGTAGAAGAAGATCGCGCCGACCACCGACCCGAGGGTCGCGAAGAGGACGACCGGGACCACGCTCATGTCGCCGCTGCGGATGAGCACGCCGGCCAGGCCGAGCACCGCCTCGCTCGGGATCGGCGGGACGACCGTCTCCAGCAGGATGGCCAGCCCCACGCCCACGGGGCCGAGGGTCTCCACCAGGTCGAGCAGGAAGCCGGTGATGCCGCCGGAGTCGGAGGGGGCAGCGGCGGCGAGGGACGACATGGTCCCCACGGTAACGGCGCGGTCGCGGGGACCCCGGGCGCGCGCAGGGGTAGCTTCGCGCACCATGCGCCAGCGCTTCGCCGCCCGGGCCGTCGTCGTGGGGGACAGGGAGGGGACCGTCGTCCCCGACGGGGTCGTCGACGTCGAGGACGACCGCATCACCTGGGTGGGGCCGGCCGCCGACGCCCCGGACGCGGGGGGTGCGGCCACCACCCGGCTGACCGGCGTCCTCGTGCCCGGCCTGGTCAACGCCCACGCCCACTCGCCGATGGTGCTCTTCCGCGGCCAGGGCGAGGGCCTGCCCCTGGACCGCTGGCTGCGCGAGGTCATGTGGCCGCGGGAGGCCCGGCTCACCCCGGAGGACGTCGAGGTCGCGATGACCGCGGCCGCGGCCGAGATGCTGCGCCACGGCGTCACCACGAGCGTCGAGATGTACTTCCACCCGGAGCGGATCGCCGCCGCGGTGCGGGCGGCCGGCTCCCGGGCGGTGGTCGCCAACCCGCTGATCGGGCTGCCCGGCTTCGGCACCTTCGACGAGCAGCTGGCCACCGCGCTCCGGCTGGCCGCCGGCGGCGACGAGGTGGTCGAGTACGGCATCGGCCCGCACGCGGCCTACACGGTGCCGCTGCCCGTGCTCCGGGACGCCGCGACGGCCGCCCGCGCGCACGACCTGCTGCTGACCGTGCACGTGGCCGAGACCGCCACCGAGGGCGACGAACTGCTGGCCGCTCACGGGGTCAGCGTCCCGCGGCTGCTGGCCGCCCACGACGTGCTGGGCGGCCGGGTGCTCGGGGCCCACTGCGTGCACATGGACGACGGCGACCTCGCGCTGTGGCAGGAGTACGACGTCGCGGTGGCGCACTGCCCCGGCAGCAACGCCAAGCTGGCCAGCGGCACCGCGCGGCTGCGGGACATGCTCGACCTGGGCATCCGGGTCGGCATGGGCACCGACGGCCCGGCGTCCAACGACAACCTCGACCTGTTCGAGGACCTGCGGCTGGCGGCCGGGCTGGCCCGGCTGCGCGAGCGCGACGCCACCGCCCTCAGCGCACCCGAGGCGTTCTGGCTGGCCACCGGCGGGGCGGCCGCGGCGATCGGGCGCCCGGACCTCGGGCAGCTGACCCCCGGCCGCCGCGCCGACCTCGTGCACGTCGACACCGACGACATCGCCTTCGTCCCGATCGGAAACCCCACCGACCTGCTCACCCACCTCGTGTGGTCGGTGGGCTCCCGGCACGTGCGGGACACGTGGGTCGGCGGGCGGCAGGTCGTGGCCGGTGGCGCGTCGACGACCGTCGACGAGGCCCCGCTGCGCGCCGACGTCCAGACCCGCGCGCTGCGCCTCGCCCGGGGCTGAGAGGAGTGGGGGGGGGGGGGGGGGGGGGGGCCGCCCCCCCCCCCCCCCCCCCCCCCCCCCCCCCCCCCCCCCCCCCCCCCCCCCCCCCCCCCCCCCCCCCCGCCCCCCCGCGCCCCCGCCCCCCGCCCCCCCGCCCCGGCCCCCCCCCCCCCCCCCCCCCCCCCCCCCCCCCCCGCCCGGCGACGACCAGCTCAGCTGATCATCGGGACGGCGCGGTCGCGGCGGCCTCGGCCATCGTGGTCAGCAGCGCGGCCAGCGCCTCCCGCGGCAGCCGCCCGGCGGTGTGCGGCGTGGAGTTGACCAGCCCGAAGAGGGCGTGCGCGCGGGCCCGGCAGGCCGCGGCGTCCTCCCCGGGGTGCAGCCGGGCCAGCACCGCCACCCACACCTCGACGTAGCGCCGCTGCAGCCGCCGCACCCGGGCGGAGTCGTCCGGGGCGAGCGAGCCCAGGTCGCGGTCGTGCACCGTGATCAGCGCCGGGTTGTCGACGGCGAAGTCGACCTGGAAGGCGATCAGCGAGCGCAGCTGCTCGGCCGGGTCCGCGCCGGCCGCGGCGACCCGCTCGGCCCCGCCGGCCAGCAGCCGCTCGCTGATCCGCAGCAGCATCTCGGCGAGCATCGCGTCCTTGCTCGCGAAGTGCCGGTAGATGGCCGGGCCGGTCACGCCCACGGCCGCACCGACGTCGTCGACCCCGACCGCGCGGGCGCCGCGCTCGGCGAAGAGCCGGGCCGCCGCGCGCAGGATCTGCTCCCGCCGCGACGGGCGCGCGGCGTCGACCGCCAGCGCGGTGTCGGTGCCTGCGTCGCCCACGGCCGCAGATGTTAACCGTCCCTCACCCGACGCTGGCCACCGCAGTGAACGGTGGTTAACATCATCGGCGTGGACGCTCCCGCCCTGGCCCTCCCCGCGCCCGCGGACGCCGCGGCCGCCGCCCGCAACGCCGCGGCCCACACCGCCCTCGCGGCCGACCTCTCCCAGCAGCTGCGCCGCGTCGCCGAGGGCGGCGGCGAGCGGGCCCGCACGCGGCACACCGAGCGCGGCAAGCTGCTGCCGCGCGAGCGGGTCGACGCGCTGCTGGACCCGGGCAGCCCCTTCCTCGAGCTCTCCCCGCTGGCCGCGCACGGCCTCTACGGCGGCGAGGCGCCGGCTGCCGGGATCATCACCGGCGTCGGCCGGGTCGCCGGCCGGGAGTGCGTGGTGGTCGCCAACGACGCCACCGTCAAGGGCGGCACCTACTACCCGATGACGGTGAAGAAGCACCTGAGGGCGCAGGAGGTGGCGCTGCACAACCGGCTGCCGTGCGTCTACCTCGTCGACTCCGGCGGGGCGTTCCTGCCGCTGCAGGACGAGGTCTTCCCCGACCGCGAGCACTTCGGCCGGATCTTCTACAACCAGGCCACGATGTCGGAGGCCGGCATCCCGCAGATCGCCGCCGTCCTCGGGTCCTGCACCGCCGGGGGCGCCTACGTGCCGGCCATGAGCGACGAGGCGGTCATCGTCCGCGAGCAGGGCACGATCTTCCTCGGCGGTCCGCCGCTGGTGAAGGCGGCGACCGGCGAGGAGGTCACCGCCGAGGAGCTCGGCGGCGGCGACCTGCACAGCCGGGTCAGCGGGGTCACCGACCACCTGGCCGAGGACGACGCGCACGCCCTCCAGCTGGTCCGCCAGATCGTCGGCACCCTCGGCCCGCGCGCGCCCCGGCCGTGGGACGTCGAGCCGGTGGAGGAGCCGCGGTACCCGGCGGAATCCCTGTACGAGGTCGTCCCGCCGGACCCGCGCACCCCCTACGACGTGCGCGAGGTCATCGCCCGGCTGGTCGACGGCAGCCGGTTCGCCGAGTTCAAGCCCCTCTACGGTCACACGCTGGTCACCGGCTTCGCCCGGCTGCACGGCCACCCGGTCGGCATCGTGGCCAACAACGGGGTGCTGTTCGGGGAGTCGGCGCTCAAGGGCGCCCACTTCATCGAGCTCTGCGACCGCCGCAACACCCCGCTGCTGTTCCTGCAGAACATCTCCGGCTTCATGGTGGGCCGCGACTACGAGGCCGGCGGCATCGCCAAGCACGGCGCCAAGATGGTGACGGCCGTCGCCTGCGCCCGGGTACCCAAGCTGACCGTGGTGATCGGTGGCTCGTTCGGGGCGGGCAACTACTCGATGTGCGGCCGGGCCTACTCGCCCCGGTTCCTCTTCACCTGGCCCAACGCCCGCATCTCGGTGATGGGCGGCGAGCAGGCGGCGTCGGTGCTCGCCCAGGTCCGCCGCGACGGGCTCGAGGCCCGGGGCGAGGAATGGGCGGCCGAGGAGGAGGAGGCCTTCAAGGCCCCGATCCGCGCGCAGTACGAGGAGCAGGGGCACCCCTACCACGCCACCGCCCGCCTCTGGGACGACGGCGTCATCGACCCCGCCCAGACCCGCACCGTGCTCGGGCTGGCCCTGTCGGCGTGCGCCAACGCGCCGCTGGGCGAGCTCGGCTACGGCGTCTTCCGGATGTGAGGGGCTCGATGCCTGTGAGGGGCCCGATGCCGAGGACGACGCGCGAGCGGGCATCGCAGCGAGGCGGCCGCCGACAGGGAGTGGGCATCGCAGCGAGCGCCAGTGAGCGAGGAGCGGAGCGACCGCGGAGGTGGCCGGTGGCAACGAGCGAGGAGCGGAACGAGTGCGGAGTCCAGCGATGAGCACCTTCGACACCGTCCTGGTCGCCAACCGCGGCGAGATCGCCGTCCGGGTCATCCGGACGCTGCGCCGCATGGGCATCCGCTCGGTCGCCGTCCACAGCGAGGCCGACGCCCGCGCGCTGCACACCCGCGTCGCCGACGTGGCCGTCCCGATCGGCCCGGCGCCGGCCGCGCAGAGCTACCTGTCGGTCGAGCGGGTCCTCGATGCCGCCGCCCGCACCGGCGCCCAGGCGGTGCACCCCGGCTACGGCTTCCTGTCGGAGAACGTCGAGTTCGCCCGGGCCTGCGAGAAGGCCGGGATCGCCTTCATCGGCCCGCCGGTCGCCGCGATCGAGGCCATGGGCGACAAGATCCGGGCCAAGCGGACCGTCATGGCCGCCGGGGTGCCGGTCGTGCCCGGGCGCACCGAGCCCGGCATGGACGACGGCACCGTGGCCGCCGCCGCCGTCGAGGCGGGCTTCCCGGTGCTGCTCAAGCCGAGCGCCGGCGGTGGCGGCAAGGGCATGCGGGTGGTGCGGGCGCAGGCCGAGCTGGCCGACGCGATCGCCGCCGCCCGTCGCGAGGCCCGCGCCTCCTTCGGTGACGACACGCTGCTGGTCGAGCGCTACATCGGCTCGGCCCGGCACATCGAGGTGCAGGTGCTCGGTGACGCGCACGGCACCGTCGTCCACCTCGGCGAGCGCGAGTGCAGCCTGCAGCGCCGGCACCAGAAGGTGGTCGAGGAGGCGCCGTCCCCGCTGCTCGACGAGGCGCAGCGCGCGCGGATGGGCGCCGCCGCGGTCGAGGCCGCGCGCGCGGTCGGCTACACCGGCGCGGGGACGGTGGAGTTCATCGTCGACGCGGAGCGGCCGGAGGACTTCTACTTCCTCGAGATGAACACCCGGCTGCAGGTCGAGCACCCGGTCACCGAGATGGTCACCGGCCTGGACCTGGTCGAGCTGCAGGTGCGCGTCGCGGCCGGCGAGCCGCTGCCGTTCGGGCAGGACGACGTCCGCCTCGACGGGCACGCGATCGAGGCCCGGCTCTACGCCGAGGACCCCGCCCGCGGGTTCCTCCCGCAGACCGGCACCGTGCTCGGCCTGGTCGACCCCGCCGGCCCCGGGGTCCGCCTGGACACCTCGCTGGCCGTGGGGTCGGTCGTCGGCACCGACTACGACCCGATGCTGGCCAAGGTCATCGCGCACGGCCCCGACCGGGAGACCGCGCGCGCCCGGCTGGTCGGCGCGCTGGGCCGCACCGCCGTCCTCGGCGTGCCGACCAACGCCGCCTTCCTGCGGGCCCTGCTCACCGACCCCGACGTCGTCGCCGGGCGGCTGGACACCGGGCTCATCGAGCGGCGCGGCGAGGCGCTGACCGCCGCCGAGCCGCCGGCCGCGGCCGAGTTCGCCGCCGCGGCGCTGGCGCTGCAGCTGGAGTCCGAGCCGGCCGGCCCGGTGGTCGACCGGTGGGACGTGCCCGACGGCTGGCGGCTGGGCGAGCCGGCCTGGACGCTCCGGCGGCTGCAGGCCGCCGGCGGCGACCCGGTGCCCGTCCGGGTGCGCGGCCTGGCGGGTCACGCGCAGGTCCGGGTCGGGGACGGCGCACCGCAGCCGGCCTCGGCCAGCCGGGACGGGGACGGGCTGCGGGTCACCCTCGACGGGGTCAGCACGCGGTACGCCGTCGTCCACAGCGGGGGCGAGGTGTGGCTGGCCGCCGACGGGCGGGTCGCCGCGTTCCGGGAGCACGAGCGGCTGCACTCGGCGTTCGAGGGGGCCGGGGGCGACGGCGTCGTCACCGCGCCGATGCCCGGGACGGTGACCGTGGTCCGGGCGGCGGTGGGCGACCGGGTCGAGGCGGGGACCCCGCTGCTGGTCGTCGAGGCGATGAAGATGGAGCACGTGCTGACCGCCCCCGTCGCGGGGACGGTCACCGAGCTCGGGGTGACGGCCGGCCACCAGGTCCGGCTCGACGAGCGGGTGGCCGTGGTGACCCCACCGGCCGCCGACGAGGGGAAGTGACGAGACGTGCTGGACTACCGGCTCGACGAGGAGACCGAGGCGCTGCGGAAGACCGTCCGCGAGTTCGCCCACGACGTGATCGCCCCGGAGATCGGCGAGTACTACGAGCGGGACGAGTTCCCGGTGCACATCGTGCGGCAGATGGGGGAGCTGGGCCTGTTCGGCCTGCCCTTCCCCGAGGAGTACGGCGGCGGTGGCGGGACCTACTTCGACCTGTGCGTCGCCCTCGAGGAGCTGGCCCGGGTCGACTCCTCGATGGCGATCACCGTGGAGGCCGGGGTCTCCCTCGGCGCCATGCCGATCTACCGGTTCGGCACCGAGGAGCAGAAGCAGCGCTGGCTGCCGGCGCTGTGCTCCGGTGAGGCGCTGGGCGCGTTCGGGCTGACCGAGCCCGGCGGCGGCTCGGATGCCGGCGCCACCCGCACCACCGCCCGCCTCGAGGACGGGCACTGGGTGGTCAACGGCTCCAAGGCGTTCATCACCAACTCCGGGACCGAGCTGACCTCGGTGGTGACCGTGACCGCGGTGACCGGCACCCGCCCCGACGGCGGCAAGGAGATCTCCGCGATCGCCGTCCCCGCCGGGACGCCGGGCTTCACCGTCGGGCAGCGGTACTCGAAGGTCGGCTGGAACGCCTCCGACACCCGCGAGCTCTCCTTCGCCGACTGCCGGGTGCCCGAGGAGAACCTGATCGGGGAGCGCGGCCGCGGCTACGCGCAGTTCCTCTCCATCCTCGACGAGGGGCGGATCGCGATCTCCGCGCTCGCGGTCGGGCTCGCGCAGGGCTGCGTCGACGAGAGCGTGAAGTACGCCGCGCAGCGGGAGGCGTTCGGCCAGCCGATCGGCCGCAACCAGGCGGTGCAGTTCATGATCGCCGACATGGAGGTGCGCGCCTCCACCGCGCGGCTGGCCTACTACCGGGCCGCGGAGAAGATGCTGCGCGGCGAGCCGTTCAAGCGGGAGGCGTCGATCGCCAAGCTGTACAGCTCCGAGGTGGCGATGGAGAACGCGCGCTACGCCACCCAGGTGCACGGCGGGTACGGCTTCATGAACGAGTTCCCGGTCGGCCGGTTCTACCGCGACGCCAAGATCCTGGAGATCGGCGAGGGCACCAGCGAGGTGCAGCGGATGCTCATCGCCCGCGACCTCGGCGTCGGCTAGGTCACCGCGGGCCGGGTGGAGTGCCCCGGCGCGGGAGGCGCGCCCGTGGCACTCCACCCCGGCCCTCGCCTCAGTCGGTGTCGGCCTGCCACAGGTCGGGGCCGAACACCTCGTACTGCACGTCCCGGGCGGGCACCCCGCGGTCGAGCAGCGAGCTCCGCACGGCCTTCATGAACGGCAGCGGGCCGCAGAGGTAGTAGAGGGCGTCGTCGGGGAGGTCCACCCGGTCCAGGTCCATCGTCCCCGGGTGGACGCCGTCCACGTCCAGGCTGCACTCGGTGCCCCGCTCGAACCAGACGTGCACCGACCCGTCCGGCAGCCGGTGGACGTCGTCGACGACCTGCTTGCGCAGCGGCCACGACGCCTCGTCGACGTCGGCGTGCAGCAGCGTGACGTCCAGGCGGGACCGGGCGGCGACGAGGTGGGAGAGCATCCCGGCCATCGGGGTGATCCCGATGCCGGCGCTGGCGAAGACGACCGGGCGCCCCGAGTCGTCGAGGACGACGTCCCCGAAGGGCAGCGACATCGTCACCGTGTCGCCGACCCCCACCCGGTCGTGCAGCAGGTTGGACACCTCGCCGTCGGGCTTGCCGCCGCCGTGCACCCGCTTCACGGCGAAGGAGCGGTGCTCGCCGTCGTCGGCGCAGGTCAGGCTGTACTGCCGGGGTTGGCGGACGCCGTCGGGCATCTCCACGCGGACGGTGACGTACTGCCCGGGCAGGGAGGTCTTCACCAGCCGGTCGTCGATGCGCCTGCAGCGGAAGACCACCACGTCGTCGGTCTCCTGGACCTTCTCGACGACCTCCCAGTCGCGCCAGACGGTCTCCGGCCGCACCCCGCGGGCGCTGTACAGGCCGCGCTCCTGGTTGATCAGCGCGTACGCCATCAGCCAGTAGACCTCGTCCCACGCGGCGGCCACCTCGGGGGTGACCGCGTCCCCGAGGACGTCGACGATGGCCCAGAACAGGTTGTCGTGGACGACCTGGTACTGGTCCGGGCGGATGCCCAGCGAGGCGTGCTTGTGCGCGATGCGCTGCAGCAGCTGCTCGGGGAGGCGTTCGGGGTGCTCGACCAGGGTGGAGGCGAACACCGCCACCGAGCCGGCAAGGGCCTGCTGCTGGGTGCCCTCGGCCTGGTTGCCGCGGTTGAACGTGCCGTCGAGCAGCTCGGGGTGCTCGCCGAACATGTGCGCGTAGAAGCGCTCGGCGATCGTCGGGATGTTCTCGCCGACCACCGGCAGTGTCGCCTCGATGACCGGACGGGACCTGTCGGAGAGCACAGCGGTTTCCTTCCGTCGTGGGGGAAGCACGAGGGGCCGGGGCCCGGCCCGGTCGCTGCCGACACCGGCGACGCTATCGCCGCCCGGCGAAGGCCACCAATCCGGCTCGTATCTACGAAGGCAGCTGGTAGAAAGGGCCGGGGACGGGGGGTGTGCCGTGGACGAGGTCGACCTGGACGCCGTCGGCCGCCGGCTGCTCCACGCGGTCGACACCGGGACCAGCGGCCGGGCCGCCGAGACGGTCCACGGCGGCCACGACAGAGGCTGCGGCAGACCGTCGTGGCCCTCGCCGAGGGCCGGTCGCTGGCCGAGCACGAGAACCCGGGCGAGGCCACCGTCCTGGTGCTCAGCGGCCGGGTGCGGCTGGTGGCGGGGGACGTCTCGCGGGAGGGCCGCCAGGGCGACCTCCTCGTCGTGCCACCGGCACGGCACAGCCTCGAGGCCCTCACCAGGGCGACGGTGCTGCTCACCGTCGCCACGCGCTGACGACCGGGTCGCCGACCGGAGCGCACCGGGTCACCGGCCCGCGGCGGGCACCGGCGCCAGGTGCGCCTCGCAGAGCGCCGGCTCGACGAAGGGCAGCAGCCGGTCGGCGGTGACCGGCGCGCCCAGCTCGGCCAGCGCTCCCTGCATCAGGCCCAGGTGGATCGAGCAGACGACCTCCCGGTGGGCGGCGGCCACCTCCCGGAAGGGGCAGTGCGGCAGCAGGATCCGCCGCGGCTCGCCGGCCGCCGGCCGGGGCGCGAAGCCGATCTCGTCGAGGAGCCCCAGCAGCGCGCGGACGGCGTCCTCCTCGCCCACCCGCTGGTAGGGCGCGGGCCGCTCGACGAGGTGGCGGCCCCAGGTCCGGCCCAGGCCGAGGGCGACCGCGGCGGGGGCGTCGGCGGTCCCCGCCAGGTGGGTGGTGAGGACCTCGGCCAGCCACCGGTAGTTGCGCCGGTCCCGTGCCGGGTCGGGGACCGCGGCCGCGGTGAAGGTCAGGCGGGGGCGGCCGCGCGCGCCGCGCTCGGCCACCTGCCGCTCGACCAGGCCGTCGGTGACCAGCCGGTCGAGGTGGAAGCGCACGGTGTTGCCGTGCAGCCCGGTCCGGTCGGCCAGCTCCCGCACCCCGAGCCCGGCCGGTGCCGCCCGCAGGAGCTCCAGGACGCGCTGCCGGCTGATCCCCGACCGCGCGAGCTCCCGCCCGGCCTCCGCCGCCGACCCGCTCATGATCCGAGTCTCACAGACCCGGCGGGCCCCGCCGGGCGCTCCACCGGCCCGGTCCTCCCGCCGGGTGAGCGGGACGGCGCGTCGGGTGCGGTCAGGCCGTGACGTCCACGAGCACCTTGCCGACGGCGCCCTCCTGCACGGCCTGGTGCGCGACGGCGGTCTCGGCCAGCGGGTACACGTGCAGCGGCAGCCCGGCGTCCCCGCCCACGCGGACGGCGCCGTCGAGCACGGCCGCGTTGACGTCCTCGACGCCGAGGACCTTGGCCCGCTCCGGCTCGGTGTAGACGAGCACGAACTGCCAGCGCGCGTTCTGCACCATCTGCGAGCGGACCGGCACGCTGACCTGGTCCCCGGCGTCGTCGGCGTACAGGGCCACCGCCCCGTGCAGGCCGATCACCTGGGCGTCGACGGCGGCGTTGACCGCGGGGTTGACCTCGGCGACGACGTCCACGCCGCGCGGGGCGATCTTGCGCACCTCGGCGACGACGTCCTGCTGGCGGTAGTCGACGACGTGGTCGGCGCCGGCCGCCGCGGCCAGCTGCGCCTTCTGCGGGCTGCTCACCGTGGCGATCACCGTGGCCTCGGCCCAGCGGGCCAGCTGGATCGCCGCGTTGCCGACCGCGCCGGCACCGCCCTGCACCAGCACGGTGCGGCCGGTCAGCGACCCGGGGCCGAGCCGGTCGGGTACCGCCTCGCCGAGGGTCAGGCAGCGGTGCGCGGTGAGGAAGGGGATGCCGAGGGCGGCGCCGAGCTCGAAGGACGGCCCGGCCCCCAGCAGCACCGCCTGCCGGGCCGGGACGACGGTGTACTCCGCGGCGGTCCCGTGCGGGCGCTGCCAGGCCGCCTCCCACACCCACACCCGCTCGCCGACGAGGACCGGGTCGACCCCCTGGCCGACGGCGTCGACGGTGCCGGCGCCGTCCTGGTTGGGCACCTGGCCGTCCGGGCCGGGGCGGGCGTTGGTGCGGGACTTCCAGTCGGTCGGGTTGACGCCGGAGAAGGCGAGGCGGACGCGCACCTCGCCGGGGCCGGGCTCGGGGACGGGGCGGTCGACGAGCTCGAGGACCTCGGGACCGCCGGGCTGGGTGTAGGTGATGGCTCGCACGCGGGCCTCCCTACCCGGTCGACGGGCGCAGGTCACCGTGCAGGGCCCGACCGGTGCCGCTGCCGGCGAGGCCTGCAGCGCGCGCCTTCTCCTCCACGGTGCGCACGGCGGCCCGCAGGTCGGGGAGGTGGCGCTGCACCATCCCGGTCAGGGACATCACCTGCCGCCGCCAGGTCAGGTTGATCGTCCCGGCCACCCGGTCGCCGAACCGGACGGGGACGGCGATCGACTCCCGCCCGTCGTCGACCTCCGACCGGGGGCGCACGTAGTCCCCGCCGAAGGCCGGGTCGCGCACCCCGTAGCCGCGTTCCCGGGTGGCCGCCAGCACCTGTTCCAGCGCCGGGGGGTCGGCGGCGAGCCGGTGCGCCGGGCCGTCCCGCTGCCGCAGCCGGGCCAACACCGCCGCCCGCTCCTCGGGTGGGCAGAACGCCAGGTAGGCCCGGCCCGACGCCGAGCGGAGCAGGTTCACCCGGAAGCCGTGCGGGCGCCGGGGGAGGACGTCGAAATAGGTCCGGGAGCTGTTGGTCTCCAGCGTCTCCATGTGGTCGAGCCGCGGCACGGCCAGGACCGAGGGCCACTGCAGCCGGCGGGAGAGCTCCTCGAGCGCGGGCGAGGCGATCTCCGCCAGCCAGGCGTCGTCGTCCGCGGCGTTGCGCGGCTGCAGCGTGTGGCTGGGCAGGAAGGCGCCGTCTACCATCCGCCGCCACACCAGCCCGTGCTGGTGGGCGGTCCAGAGGATGCGGATCAGCGTGGGCTTCGGGATCCCGGTCGCGCGGTGCAGGTCGTGCAGGCTCGCCGCCCGCATCCCGCGCAGGACGTCGAGCACCTGCAGCCCCCGCGACAGCGACTCGATCGGCTTCACCCGGTACTCCCGCACGGCCGTCCTCCCTTCTTTTCGCGCTGCGAAACCCGCCCGCGTGAGTGTTGCCCGTCACACCCGGCTGCGCCAGGGTCCCGGCATGCCGACGACGTCCCGGGCCCGAGCGGCCGTCCGCGAGGGGGACGTCCTCTGGACGCCGTCGCCCGAGCGCGCCGCCGGCACCCGCCTGGCGGCCTTCACCCGATGGGCCGAGGAGCGCACCGGGCGCCGGTTCGGCGAGTACGAGGACCTGTGGCGCTGGTCGACGACCGACCTGGACGGCTTCTGGCAGGCGGTGTGGGACTTCTCCGGCGTCCGCGCGTCCGCGCCGCACACGGCGGTCCTGGCCGACCGGACGATGCCCGGCGCCCGGTGGTTCCCCGGGGCGCGGCTCAACCTCGCCGAGCACGTGCTCGCGGGCGAGCGACCGGGGACGCCGGCGCTGCTGCACTGCTCCGAGGACTCCCCGGTGACCGAGCTGCCGTGGGAGGAGTTCGGCGCGGCCGTGCGGGCGGTCGCCGGCCGGCTGCGCGCGCTCGGCGTCGGCCCGGGGGACCGGGTCGCCGGCTACCTGCCCAACGTGCCGGAGGCCGTGGTCGCCTGCGTCGCGACGGCCGCCGTCGGCGCGGTCTGGGCCACCGTCTCACCGGACTTCGGCGCCCGCGGCGCCCTGGACCGGCTCGGCCAGCTCGACCCGGCCGTGCTGGTCGCCTGCGACGGCTACCGGTACGGCGGGCGCGACTTCGACCGCCGCGGCGAGGTGGCCGACCTCGCCGCCGGTCTGCCCGGGCTGCGCGAGGTGCTGCACGTGCCGGTGCTCGGCCTCGATGCACCGGGGACGGCGTGGGCCGACGTGCTCGCCGGCCCGGCCGTGCCGGCGGCGGAGTTCGCCTGCGCGCAGGTGCCCTTCGACCACCCGCTGTGGGTGCTGTTCTCCTCCGGGACCACCGGGCTGCCCAAGCCGCTGGTCCACGGGCACGGCGGGATCCTGCTGGAGCAGCTCAAGTCCCAGGCCCTGCACATGGACCTGCGCGCCGGCGACCGGGCGTTCTTCCACACCACCACCGGCTGGATGATGTGGAACTTCCTGGTCACCACCCTGCTGTCGGGCGCCGTCCCGGTCCTCTACGACGGCCACCCGACGTACCCGGACGTCGACGTCCTGTGGCGGATCGCCCAGGACAGCCGGGCCCGCCTGTTCGGATCCGGGCCGGCGCACGTCGAGCTCATGCAGAAGGCCGGTGTCGTCCCGCGCGAGCGCTTCGACCTCTCCGCCCTGGAGGTGGTCATGCCGGCCGGCTCCCCGGTCGCGCCGGCGGTCACCGCCTGGTTCTACGCCGACGTGAAGGACGACCTGTGGGTGGCGACCGGCAGCGGGGGCACCGACATCTGCACCGGCCTGGTCGGCGGCGTGCCGACCCGCCCGGTCCGGGCCGGGGAGATCCAGGGCCGCTGCCTGGGGGTGGCCGCCGAGGCCTGGGACGACGCCGGGCGGCCCGTGGTGGGCCGGGTGGGCGAGCTGGTGGTCACCGCGCCGATGCCCTCCATGCCGCTGTTCCTCTGGGGCGACGGGGACGGCTCCCGGTACCGGGAGAGCTACTTCGAGACCTTCCCGGGCGTGTGGCGGCACGGGGACTTCCTGGAGGTCAACGAGCGGGGCGGGTGCTTCGTGCGGGGCCGGTCCGACGCCGTCCTCAACCGGCACGGCGTGCGGATCGGCACCGCGGAGGTCTACCGCGTCGTCGAGGACGACCCCGCCGTCCTGAGCTCGCTCGTCGTCCACCTCGACCTGCCCGGCGGGGGGTCCCACATGCCCCTGTTCGTCGCCCTCGCCCCCGGCGCCCGGCTCGACGAGGACCTCGAGGCACGCATACGCCGCCGGCTGCGCGAGGAGAACAGCCCCCGGCACGTGCCCGACCGCATCGTCGCCGTCCGCTCGATCCCGCTGACCCGCAGCGGCAAGAAGATGGAGGTCCCGGTGCGCCGGCTCCTGCTCGGCGCCGACCCCGCCGCGGTGGCCGACCCCTCGGCGATGGCCGAGCCGGACTCCCTCGCCGACTTCGTCGAGTACGCCCGCACCCTGCGGGACCACCCCCCGAGCTGACGTCCACCGACAGGAGCCCGACATGGCCGACCGCTCGTTCCCGCTGCCGTCGCAGATCGACCCCGTCCCCGGCGCCGAGGGGTGGGAGCAGATGTACCCGTACTTCTCCCGCTTCCAGCCGGAGGACGACCGGCGGTTCTGGTTCTACAACTCGATGCACTTCCCGGAGGTGGTCCCCGCCTTCGACGGGATCACCTCGGAGATCCCCTACACCGCGATCGGCGCCAACACCTCCCGGCTGTTCCCGCTGCCGACCTCGATGGGCATCGAGTACCGCATCCTCCACGGCCGCGTGTACATCACGGCCAACCCGGTGACCGACCCGGCGACGATCGAGCAGCGGCTGCCGCACTTCCAGGAGCGGGCCGGCCACTACTACGCGAACTGGGACGAGATCTACGCCGGCTGGCAGCAGCGGATCGAGGCGCTGATCGCCGACATCGAGGCCGTCGAGGTGCCGCGGCTCGGCGACCTCGACGACCTCGAGGTCGTGACCGGGGCCCGCGGCTTCGCCTCCAACCACTTCCTGCGGGAGAACTACCACCGCTGCATCGACCTCTACTCGAAGATGTGGCACCACCACACCGAGCTGCTGATGCTCGGCTACGGGGCCTACGTAGTCTTCTTCGAGTTCTGCCGGACGGCCTTCCCCGAGATGGGCGACCAGATGGTGGCCCGCATGGTCGCCGGCATGGACGTCACCATGTACCGGCCGGACGACGAGCTGAAGAAGCTGGCCGCCCTGGCCGTGGAGCTCGACCTCGACGACCTGTTCGTCGAGGGCGGCGACCCGCAGAAGGTGCTGGCCGCGGTGGGCGGGCGCGGGGAGGCCGGCGCCCGCTGGCTGGCCGCGCTCGAGGCGGCCAAGGACCCGTGGTTCAACGTCTCCACCGGTGACGGCTTCTACCACCACCACCTGTCGTGGGCCGACGACCTGACCGTGCCGTTCGCCGCGCTGCCCCGGTACGTCGAGCAGATCCGCGCCGGCGCCGACCTCACCAGGCCCACCGAGCGGCTGGCGCAGGAGCGGGAGCGCATCGCCGACGAGTACCGCGCGCTGCTGGGCAGCGACGAGGAGAGGGCCGCGTTCGACCAGATGCTCGGCCTGTGCCGGCAGGTGTTCCCCTACATCGAGTCGCACAAGTTCTACTGCGAGCACTGGTTCACCACGCGGTTCTTCCAGAAGATCCGCGCCTTCGGCCGGCTGCTGGCCGAGCGCGGGGTGCTCGCCGAGGCCGACGACGTCTTCCACCTGCGGCACGTGGAGGTGGAGGAGGTCCTCGCCGACGTCCAGCTCGCCTGGGCCTCGGGCGGCACCGAGCTCGGCGCGCGGCACTGGCGGCCGATCGTGGCCGAGCGCAAGCGGATCGTCGAGGCGCTGTCCGCGTGGTCGCCGCCGCCGGCGCTGGGCCCGGTGCCCGAGGCGCTCAACGACCCCGCGGTGAAGATGCTCTGGGGGGTCACCGACGAGACGATCCAGACCTGGCTCGGCGACGACGAGCTCGACGAGGACACCGTCCGCGGCTACGCCGCCTCGCCCGGCGTCGTGGAGGGCGTGGCCCGGGTGCTGTCCAGCGTCAACGACATCGGGCAGATCCGGGAGGGCGAGATCCTCGTGTGCCCGGTCACCGCGCCGAGCTGGGGCCCGGTGTTCGGCAAGATCGCCGCGGCGGTCTCCGACATCGGCGGCACGATGTCGCACGCGGCGATCGTCGCCCGCGAGTACGGCATGCCGGCCGTCGTGGGCACCGGCCAGGCCACCGCCCGCATCCGCACCGGCGACCGCGTCCGGGTCGACGGCGACCGTGGCGTCGTCACCGTGCTCCGCTGACCCGGTGGGAACCACCATGACCACGACCGCACCGGTGCTGCACCTCTCCGAGGTGGGGCGGCGCGACGTGGCGCTCGTCGGCGGCAAGGGCGCCAGCCTCGGCGAGCTGCTGCGGGCCGGCATCAGCGTGCCGACCGGCTTCACGGTGACCACGGCGGCGTTCCGGCGGACCGTCGCGGATCTCACCGTCGACGGCGAGCCCGTTCCCGCGCGGGTGGCCGCGCTCGACCCCGCCGACGCCGAGGGCCTGGCCGCGGCGACCGCGCGGATCCGGCAGGCGGTGGAGGCCGCGCCGCTGGCCGCCGAGGTCGCCGACGCCATCGCCGCCGGGTACGCGGCGCTGGGCGAGGAGCGCGGGCAGCCCGACCTCCCCGTCGCCGTCCGCTCCAGCGCCACCAGCGAGGACAGCGCCGAGGCCAGCTTCGCCGGGCTGCAGGACACCTACCTGTGGGTGCGCGGTGCGGCGTCGGTGGTCGAGCACGTCCGCCGCTGCTGGGCCAGCCTGTACAGCGTGGAGTCGGTGACCTACCGGCTGCACCGCGGCATCCCGGAGATCGACCTCGGCATGGCCGTCGTCGTCCAGCGGATGGTCGGCGCGCGCAGCTCGGGGGTGATGTTCACCCGCAGCCCGCTCAGCGGGGACCGGTCGGTCGTCTCCATCGACGCGAGCTGGGGCCTGGGCTCGGCCGTGGTGAGCGGCGACGTCACCCCCGACTCCTTCGTGGTGAGCAAGGTGACCGGCGAGGTCGGCAAGCGCACCGTGGCGCACAAGACGCGGTGGCACCGGCCCGACCCCTCCGGTGCCGGGGTGGTGGAGGACGACGTCCCGGAGGAGCTGCGGGACCGGCCGTCGGTCTCCGACGAGGAGATCGCCCACCTCGTCGCCACCGCCCGCCGGGTGGAGGCCCACTACGGCCGCCCGCAGGACATCGAGTGGGCGATCGCGGAGGACGGCGGCGTGTTCCTGCTGCAGAGCCGCCCGGAGACCGTCTGGGCCGAGAAGGACGCCGGGCGGGCCGCGACCCCGGTCGCCGCCCCCGCCGAGCGGGCCTACGACCACGTCTTCAACCTGCTCGGCGGCAGGAAGCCGCCGGCGAAGGGGTGAGCGCTGTGCACCTGGGCCCGGACGACGTCCGCGACGTCCTGCGCGTGCTGGACTCCAACGGCCTCGACGAGCTGCACCTGGAGTTGGCCGACCTGACCCTCACGGTGCGCCGGGAGGGCGCCGGGTGGACGGCGGAGCAGACGGTGCTGCGCGAGCCGGTGCGCGTCCGGACCAGCGGTGGCCCCGCTGGCCGCGCCGTGGACGGCGCGGGTGACGGGCGCGGCGACCGGGACGGCTCCGCTGCGGACGTGCCGGAGGGGCTGGTGCCGGTGCGGCCACCGCTGCTGGGCACCTTCTACCGCGCCCCGCAGCCCGGCGCGCCACCGTTCGTGGACGTCGGCGACCGGGTGGTGGAGGACACCGTCGTCGGGATCGTCGAGACCATGAAGATGATGACGCCGGTGCACGCTGGGGTGTCCGGCGCGGTGGTGGAGTTCCGCACCGGCAACGGCGAGTTCGCCGACGACGGCGCCGTCCTGCTCCTGGTGGACCCGGCCGGAGCGGACGTCGCATGAGGCGGATCCACCGGCTGCTGGTCGCCAACCGCGGCGAGATCGCCGCCCGGGTGGTCCGCACCTGCGCCCGGCTGGGCATCGAGTCCGTGCTGGCCGCCTCCGACGCCGACCTGGACTCGCTGCCGGCCCGGCTGGCCGATCGGGTGGTCCGGCTGGGGCCGGCCGCGGCGTCGGAGAGCTACCTGGACCCCGACGCCGTCGTGCGGGTCGCGACGGCCGTGCTCGCCGACGCGGTGCACCCCGGGTACGGCTTCCTGTCGGAGAACCCGGCGCTGGCCCGGGCGTGCGCGGCGGCCGGCGTGGTGTTCGTCGGCCCGGCCGCCGAGTCCCTGGAGGCCGTGGGGGACAAGCTGAGCGCCCGCGCGCACGCGGTGGCCGCGGGGCTGCCCGTCGTCCCGGGCGGGGAGGCGGCCGACCTGGCCGGCGCCCGGACGGTGGCGGCCGAGGTCGGCTACCCGCTGCTGGTCAAGGCGGTCGGCGGGGGCGGCGGGCGCGGGATGAAGCTGGTCGGCGACCCGGCCGACCTGGCGCGCACTCTGGACCTCGCGGTGTCCGAGGCCGCGGCCGCCTTCGGTGACCCGCGGGTGTACCTGGAGCGGTTCGTGTCCTCCGGCCGGCACGTCGAGGTGCAGGTGCTCGGCGACGGCACCGACGCGGTGGCCCTGGGCGACCGCGACTGCTCCGTGCAGCGCCGCTACCAGAAGCTGCTGGAGGAGGCCCCCGCGCCGCTGCTGCCCGACCGGCTGCGGCGGGACATGGCCGACGCCGCGCTCGCGCTGGCCCGCCACCTCGGCTACCGCGGACTGGGCACGGTGGAGCTGCTCGTCGACCGGGAGCGGGAGACCTTCTACTTCCTGGAGATGAACGCCCGCATCCAGGTCGAGCACCCGGTCACCGAGCTCGTCACCGGCCTGGACCTGGTCGCCGAGCAGATAGCCGTCGCCGAGGGCCTGCCGCTGCGGATCCGGCAGGAGGACGTCGTCCTGTCCGGGCACGCCGTCGAGTGCCGGATCAACGCCGAGGACTGGGTGCACGACTTCCGCCCCTCCCCGGGGCGGGTCCAGCGGGTGGTGCTGCCGGCCGGGGACGGCATCCGGGTCGACACCCACGTGCAGGCCGGCTCGGTCGTGCCGCCGTTCTACGACTCGCTGCTGGCCAAGCTCGTCGTCCACGGTGCCGACCGGGCCGACGCACTGGCCCGGACCCGCGCGGCGCTGCGGCTGCTGCGGATCGAGGGGGTGACCACCACCGTGCCGGTGCACGAGGCGCTGCTGGCCGACCCGCGGTTCGCCGCCGGGGGGGTGGACACCGCGTTCTTCGAGCGGTTCCTGGACGCCGCCCGGCCGGTGGGGGTGCGCTGATGGCCGAGGTCGGGCTGGTCGACGTGTCGATCCGCGACGGCAACCAGAGCCTGTGGGGCGCCACCGGGCTGCGCACGGGGCACGTGCTGCAGGTCGCCCCGCTGCTGGAGCGGGTCGGCTTCCGCGCGCTGGACTACGCGTCGTCGACCTGGATGGGCGTGGCCGTGCGCACCCACCGCGAGGACCCCTGGGAGCGCATCCGGCTCACCCGCGCGCTCGTGCCGACGACCCGGCTGCAGTTCATCGGCACCGGGTTCCGCTTCATCTCATGGGAGCGGTCCCACCCCGACACCATGCAGCTGGTCTACGACCGGCTGGTGGTCAACGGCATCGACCGCGTCGTGGTGCTCGACCCGATGCACGACATGGACGCCGCCCGCACCACCGCGGCGATGCTCAAGAAGGCCGGCGTCGCCGAGGTGGTCGGCGCGCTCACCTTCACGATCAGCGCGGTGCACGACGACGCCTACTACGCCGATCTCGCCCGGCAGATGGCCGAGTGGCCGCACGTCGACCGGGTGTACGTCAAGGACCCGGCCGGCATCCTCACCGCCGAGCGCGCGCGGACGCTGCTGCCCGCGATCAGGGCAGCGCTCGGGACGACGCCGCTGGAGCTGCACTCGCACGCCACCATCGGGCTCTCCCCGCTCACGTACACGATCGCGCCGGACCTGGGTGTCGAGGTGGTGCAGACCGGGTGTGGCGCGCTGGGCAACGGCTCGTCCCTGCCCGAGGCCCGCCGCACGGTGGCCAACCTGCGGGAGAGCGGGCACACCGTGGACGTCGACGACCGCGCCCTCGGCCTGGCATGCGACTTCTTCGACCGGCTCGCCGCCGCCGGTGAGCTGCCGGTCGGGACGCCGCAGGACTTCGACGCGGCGTTCCTGCACCACCAGATCGCCGGGGGTGTGCTGACGACGACCCGCCGGCAGCTGCGCGAGATCGGCATGGAGGACCGCTTCGACGCCCTCGTCGAGGAGGTCGGCCGGGTCCGCGCCGAGCTCGGCTACCCGATCATGGTGACCCCGTTCCCGCAGATGGTGGTCTCCCAGGCGCTGTTCAACGTGCTCGGGGAGCGCTACGCGAACGTCCCCGACCAGGTGGTCCGCTACGTGCTGGGCAGCTTCGGCCGGCCCACCGGACCGGTCGACCCCGACGTGCGGGACCGGATCCTGGACCGGCCGCGAGCCCGCGAGCTCGGGGCGGAGCCGCCCCCGGCGCCGCCGCAGGAGCTGCGCCGCCGGTTCCCGCGGGGGATCAGCGACGAGGAACTGCTGCTGCGCGCGCACATGCCGGCCGAGCAGGTCGACGCGATGCTCGCCGCCGGGCCCGCGCCGCGGCACGCCAACCCCGACCTGGCCCCGGTGCTCGCCCTGCTGGCCGGGCTCGGCTCCCGGCGGCAGGTCGTCGACCTCGCCGTCACCAAGCCCGGCTTCCGGCTGGCCGTGCGCCGGACCGCGGGGGCCGGCGGTGCGTGAGGCGGAGGTCCTGGACCGGCTCCGGCGGGCCGGCGGCGTCGTCCTCGACATGGACGGCACGCTCGTGCTCGGCGACCGCGAGAACCGGGGGCTCGCGCCGCTGCCCGGCGCGCCGGAGCTGTTCGCGGCGCTCGCGCAGCGGGGCACGCCGTTCCGCGTGTTCACCAACGGCACGGTCAAGACGCCGGTCGAGTGCGCCGAGGCGCTGCAGCGGGCCGGGCTGCCGGTCCCCGCGGACGCCGTCCTGACCCCGGCCAGCTCGGCGGTCGACGTGTTCCGCCGCCGCGGGCACCGCCGGGTCATGGTGCTCGGCGGCAGCGGCATCACCGGGCCGCTGGAGGCCGCCGGTCTCGAGACCGTGCCCCCGCGGCGCGGCGCGGCCGCCGACGCCGTCATGGCCGGCTGGTACCGGCACGAGCTCACCTTCGAGGCCCTCGAGGTCGCGGTCGAGACGGTGTCGGCCGGTGCCCGTTACTACAGCGCCTCGCAGTCCCCGTACTTCGCCACGTCGGAGGGCCGGTCGCTGGGGTCCTCGCGGGCGATCAGCGCGGTGGTCCGCGACCTGACCGGTGCGCGGGTGGAGGTGGTCGGCAAGCCGTCCCTGCAGGCGCTGCGGACGGCGGCCCGCTCCCTCGGCGTCGCCCCCGCGGACCTGGTCGTCGTGGGGGACGACCCGGAACTCGAGGTGCCCATGGCGCACCGGGTGAGGGCCCTGGCCGTCGCCGTGCACACCGGCATCGGGCACGCCGGCTCGTTCACCGACCTGCCGGCCGAGGTCCGTCCGCACCTCGACCTTCCCGACGTGGGGGCGCTGGCCGCCCTCCTGCGCGACTGACCGACCTACGAGGTCGAGAGGGCCCGCCGCCCGGCTGACCGCACCGTCCTCGCGTTGCCGGGTCGGCGCGGCGCTGGTGAGGTCGGGCGGTGCCCCTGCCGCCCGACGACCGCCGCCCCACCCCGTTCCTCCCGTCCCGGGTCCGCCGGGTGCTGCTCCACCGGCAGGTCACCGGCCGGTTCCCGCCGCTGCTGCGACCGCGGACCTTCAGCGAGAAGCTCACCTGGCGGGTCTGCTTCGACCGCCGCGCCCTGCTGGCCCCCACCTGCGACAAGCGGGCGATGAAGGAGCACGCGCGGCGGCGGGCGCCCGGGCTGGTCCGGGTGCCCCGCACGCTGTGGGCGGGCACCGACGTGGCCGAGCTGGCCGGCGTCGACCTGCCGGAGCACTGGGTGCTCAAGCCCAACCACTCCTGCCGCCGGGTGCTGGTGGGGACCGGGCCGGCCGACCCCGCCGACCTCGCCGTCCGCACCGCCGGGTGGGTCGCGGAGCGCTACGCCGACCTCAACGAGGAGTGGGCCTACCGGCGGGCCCGTCCCGGCCTGCTGGTCGAGGAGTTCGTCGGCGTGCCCGGCCGGGTTCCCGTGGACCTCAAGGTGCTGGTGTTCGACGGCGTGCCGCGCCTGGTGGAGCAGCACACCGGCCGGGGGAGCGACCACCGGATGCGGCTGCTCACCCCCGACTGGGAGCCCCTGCCCTGGACGGCGGGCTACCGGCCCGGGCCCCCGACCCCGCCGCCCGAGGGGCTGGCCGACCTGGTCGCCGCCGCGGCCGCGCTCGGGGCCGGCTTCGACATGCTGCGGGTCGACCTCTACGAGCACGGCGGCCAGCTGTGGTTCGGCGAGCTGACCCCGTACCCGGGGGCGGGCTGGACGCCGATGGAGCCCGAGCTCGACGCCCTCCTGGGCAGCTGGTGGACGCTGCCCGGCCGCCGTCCGCGGCCGCAGGCCCCGGCGGTGCCGCCGGCAGGGGAGGAGCGGGCCGCGGCGTGACCGGACCCGTCGCCGTCCGCGGTGCCGCGCTGACCGGCGGCCGGGCGGGCTCCGGTCGACCGCCGCACCGGCACCCAGCTGCGGAGTTGCGCGAAGTACGCAGGTTTCTCGTCGGTAACGCTTGCACTGCGCAGGTGTGTCGCGCACCATAACCGGGGCGTCCCCCGACGGCGGGGGACGACGAGGAGGTACCCGCGTGGACGTGCAACTGCTCCTGGCCCTGCTGCTGGGCATCGCGACGATCGTCGTCCTGGTCCTCCGCACCCGGCTCGACGCCTTCGTGGCGCTGCTGATCGCGGCCCTGGTGACCGGCTTCGTGGCCGGCTCGCCGGCGGGGGAGACAATCACCTCGATCACCACCGGCTTCGGCAACACGCTGGCCTCGATCGGCATCGTGATCGGCCTGGGCGTGGCCATCGGCAAGATGCTCGAGGTCTCCGGTGCCGCCGACTCGCTGGCCCGCACGTTCGTCCGGGCGCTGGGCCGGGGGCGCGAGCACTGGGCGATGGCGGGCACGGGCGCGGTGGTGTCGATCCCGGTGTTCTGCGACTCCGGCTACGTGATCATGAACCCGCTGGCGCGGTCGATCGCCCGCCGGCTGCGGGGCCGCTACGTCACCCTCGCCCTCGCGCTGGGCTGCGGGATGACGCTCACGCACCACCTCGTGCCGCCGACCCCGGGCCCGCTGGGCGTGGCCGGCATCCTCGGCGCCGACCTGGGCGCGCTCATCCTGGCCGGGCTGGTCTTCACCGTGCTCCTGGTGCCGGTGGTCATCGGCTACGCGAGCTGGATCGGGCCCAAGCTCGAGTCCGAGGTGAACGAGACGGTGCGCGAGGCCGTGTACGCCGGCAGCCGCGCCCCCTCGCCGGCCACGGGTGCCTCGGCGGGCGGCGGGGCCGCGGTCACCGAGACCGGCGGGCCGACCAGCCCGCCCGCCGGCGGCGAGCCGCCGTCCGACGAGCCGCTCAGCCACCAGCTCGGCGAGGCCCCCGAGGGCGAGAAGCCGCACCGGGTGGGCTTCGGGCTGGCCGCCCTGCCGCTGCTCGTGCCGCTGCTGCTCATCGTGCTCAACACGGTCGCCACGGCGATCGACCGCAACGCCCAGGGGGTCCTGGACCCGAACGCCGACTACACCCCGTCGGCCTGGGCCGCGGTCCTGGCCTTCATCGGCAACCCGGTCGTCGCCCTCATCGTCGGCATCGTCCTGGCCGTCTACCTGCTGCTGCCGCGCTGGACGCCGCGCAAGCGGGTGCACGGCTGGCTGGCCGACGCGGCCGCCTCCGCGGGGCTGATCATCCTCATCACCGGTGCCGGCGGTGCCCTCGGCCAGGTGCTCCGCGACTCCGGGGTCGGGGACGCGCTCGCCGAGGCGATCGCGGACCTCTCCCTGCCGGCGGTCCTCATCCCGTTCGTCGTCGCCTCGCTCGTGCGCGTCGCCCAGGGCTCGGGCACGGTCGCGATGATCACCGCGGCCTCGGTCACCGCGCCGCTGGTCGCCACGATCGGGCTGTCCCCGCTCCTGGCCGCCCTCGCCTGCTGCGCCGGCTCCATGGTGTTCAGCTACTTCAACGACTCCTACTTCTGGGTCGTCACCCGCTTCACCGGGCTCGACGGCACCGCCGCCCTGCGCGGCTGGTCGGGCATCACGACGGCGGTCTGGGCGGCCTCGCTGCCCCTGCTGCTCGTCGCGAGCCTGTTCCTCTGAGGCCGCGCCCGTGGCCTCCGTGCTCGTGGTCGCCGACGACCTCACCGGCGCCAACGCCGCCGCGGCCGGCTTCGCCTCGGCCGGGCTGCGCGCGGTGACGGCCAGCGCGGCCGAGCGCGGGGACGTCGTCACCGAGATGGTGTCCCGCTTCGACGTCGTCGTGGCCACCACCGACAGCCGGCACGCCGACCCGCGCACCGCCCAGCAGCGGGCCCGCGAGGTCGTGCGGGCCGGCTGGCCGGTGCGGCTGGTGTGCAACCGCATCGACACCACGCTGCGCGGCAACGTCGGTGCCACCACCGCGGCGGTGCTCGAGGAGGTGGCCGGGTTGACCGGCGCGCGGGCCGTGGCGCTGTGCGCGCCGGCGCACCCGGCCGCCGGTCGGCACACCATCGGCGGCCACCAGCTGCTCGGCGGGCGGCGGCTCGAGGAGACCGAGGTGGCCCGCGACGCCCGGACGCCGATGCGCACCTCCGACGTGGTCGGGATCGTCCGCCAGCAGGCCGCCCTGGCCGCGCGGGTGATCGACATGGCCGCGGTCACCGGCCCGCGCGACGAGCTGGTCGCCACCGTCCGCGCGGCGCTGGACGACGGCGCGGAGCTGCTCGTCGCCGACGCCACCACCGCCGAGCACCTCGACCGCGTCGCCGGGGCCGCGGTCGCCGCCGCCGAGGGCACGGGCGTCGTGTGGGTCACCAGCGACCCCGGGCCCGCGTCGGTGGCCATGGCCCGGGCCCTCGGCCTGGACCGGTCCACCCGTGGTGCCCCGCTGCTCGTGGTCTCCGGCTCGGCGACCGAGCTGACCCGCCGGCAGCTGCGCCAGCTGGCCGGTGAGCGCGGTGCGCAGCTGAACCGGGTGCCCACGCTGGCCGGCGGCATCGTGCCCGACGTCGACGCCACCACCGCGCTCCTCGACGGCCTGCTCACCACGGCCGGGCAGGACGACGTCGTCGTCCTGGCCACCGCCCTCGAGGACGCCGACGTCCGGGGCGCCGAGCCGGCCGACGCCGACCGCATCCCCCGGGAGCTGGCGCGGGCCGTGCGGCGCAACCTGGAGACGCACGCCGTCGAGGGGCTGTTCACCACCGGCGGTGACGTCACGGCCGCGGTGCTGGCCGAGCTCGGCTCGCACGGCCTGGAGATCGCCGAGGAGGTCGTACCCCTCGCCGTGGCCGGCAGCGTGGTCGGCGGCCCCTGGGACGGGCTGCAGGTGGTCACCAAGGGCGGGCTGGTCGGCGACGCGGGTACCACCGTGGCGTGCGTCGACCACCTGCGCCGCACCGTCGAGCTCAACCGCCGGCACGTGACGTCGGCCGAGTCCCGCACCCCGTACTGACAGGAGCAACGACATGACCCGACACGTCCTCGCGGTGACCCTGGGTGACCCGGTCGGCATCGGACCGGAGATCACCGCCGCCACGCTGGCCCGGACCGCGGGCGCCGCCGACCACCACGGCGTCGCGGTCGGCGACCCCGCCGCCCTGCGCCGCGGCGCCCGGGCCATGGGCCTCGACGTCGAGGTGCGCACCGTGGACGGCTTCGACACCGAGCCGGTCGACGGCGTCATCGACGTCGTCGACACCGGCGTCCTCGGCGACGACGTCCCGGAGTGGGGGAAGGTCGACGAGCGGGCCGGCCGCGCCGCCGTCGCCGCGATCGAGCTGGCCACCCGGGCCGCGCTCGACGGGCAGGTGGCCGGTGTGGTCACCAGCCCGATCAACAAGGAGGCGATCTGGGCGGCCGGGTCGGCGCACCTGGGCCACACGGAGATGCTCGGCGAGCTCACCGGCGTCACCCAGCAGGACACGATGTTCGTCGTCCGCAACACCGCGCAGGAGGGCCACCACCTGCGGATCTTCTTCACCACCCGGCACGTCGCGCTCCGCACGGCCATCGAGCAGATCACCGCCGAGCGGGTGGAGGAGTCCATCCACCGGGCGCACACCGCGCTGCAGGTCTTCGGGGTGGAGAACCCCCGGCTGGCCGTGGCCGCGCTCAACCCGCACGGCGGGGAGAACGGCAACTTCGGGGACGAGGAGATCGTGCACATCGGCCCGGCCTGCGAGGCGGCGCGGGGGAAGGGGCTCGACGTGCGCGGGCCGATCCCGGCCGACTCGGTCTTCCACCAGGGCCTGGTCGGCCGCTACGACGGCGTGCTCTCGCACTTCCACGACCAGGGGCACATCCCGGCCAAGACGTTCGACTTCGACGGCACCATCTCGGTGACCGTGGGGCTGCCCATCCTGCGCACCTCGGTGGACCACGGCACCGCCTTCGACATCGCCGGCACCGGCAAGGCCGGCGCCGGCACGATGCTGTCGGCCTACCTCGCCGCCGTCGACTACGCGCCGTTCGCCGACACCATCCGCAAGGCGTACGCGCCCTGAGCGGCCCGGAGGACACCGCCACCCGGCGGGCCACCCAGCAGCGCCACGCCGAGCTGCTGGAGCTGCTGCGCACCGGCGTCGACGGCGTCGAGGCCCTGGCCGGGCGGGTCGGGGTGTCGCCGTCGACGGTGCGCCGCGACCTCGCCCGGCTGCAGCGCGAGGGCCGGATCGCCCGGACCTACGGCGGTGCGCTGGTCCGCGACGACGTCCTCCACGAGCGGTCCTTCGGCGAGAGCGCGCGGCTGCACGCGGAGGCCAAGCAGGCCGTCGCGGCGGCCGCCGCCGGGTTCGTGCCGGCAGGGGGGACGGTCTTCCTGGACGCCGGGACCACCTGCCTCGCGCTGGCCCGGGTGCTCGCCGGCGCCGGGCCGCTCACCGTGGTGACCCGCGGGCTGGAGGCGGCCCTGCTGCTGTCCCGCGCGGCCGACGTGCGCGTCGTCGTGGTGGGCGGGCAGGTGCAGCCGCTCAGCCACGGCCTGATCGGCCCGCTGGTCTCGGTGGCGCTGGACCGGCTGGCCTTCGACGTGGCCTTCCTCGGCGCGGACACCGTCGACCCCGAGCGGGGGCTGGGCGAGCCCACGGTGGAGGAGACCTGGGTCAAGGAGGTGGCCGCCGGCCGGGCGCGGCGGGTGGTGCTGCTGGCGGACTCCGCGAAGTTCACCGCGGGGGCGGCGCCGGCCTACCTCGGCATCGGGCCGGACTGGACGGTGGTGACCGACGCCGGCATCCCGCCGGCCACCGCGGCGGCCTTCGACCGGCGGGGGGTCAGCGTGCGGGTCGCGCCGTGAGGTGCCGCCCGAGCAGCTCGGCGCCCACCCGCTCCAGCAGCGGGGCGGCCCCGGCCATGCTGCGCGCCGGGTCGGGCTCGAGGTCGGCCAGCGCGTAGGCGGCCTCGAAGCCGGCCGCGCGCAGCTGCGCGTCGTCGAGCGCCCGGACGCCGCAGACCGCCACCACCGCCGCGCCGGCCTCCCGCGCGACGCGGGCCACGCCCACCGGCGCCTTGCCGCGCAGCGACTGCTCGTCCAGCGACCCCTCCCCGGTCACGACCAGGTCGGCGCCGCGGACGTGGCCGGGGAAGTCGAGCAGCTCCAGCAGCAGGCCGATGCCCGGCCGCAGCGCCGCCCCGAGGACGGCGAGGGCGGCGAACCCCACCCCGCCGGCGGCGCCGGCCCCGGGCTCCCCGCGCAGGTCCCGGCCCGTGGCGGCGGCCACGACGTCGGCGAACCGGCCCAGGCAGCGGTCGAGCAGCGCGACGTCGTCGGCGTCCGCGCCCTTCTGCGGGCCGTAGACCGCCGCGGCGCCCTCGGCCCCGGTGAGCGGGTTGTCGACGTCGCAGGCGACCAGCACCTCGGCCTCGGCCAGCCCCGGGTGCAGCCCGGCGAGGTCCACCCGCGCCAGTCGCTCCAGCGCCGCACCGCCCGGGCCGAGCTCGACCCCGTCGGCGTCGAGCAGCCGCACGCCGAGCGCCTGCAGCAGCCCCGCCCCGCCGTCGGTGGTGGCGCTGCCGCCGATGCCCAGGACGACGCGCCGGGCGCCCGCGTCCAGGGCAGCGGCGACCAACTCCCCGGTGCCCCGGCTGGTGGCCGTCCGCGGCGCGGTCCGGCCGCCCGGCAGCCGGGCGAGGCCGGAGGCGTCGGCCATCTCCACGACCGCGGTGCCCCCCGACCGTGCCCAGGCGGTCTCGACCGGCTCCCCGGTCGGGCCGGTGGCGGTCGCCGGGACCCGGGTGAACCCGGCGGCCACCGCCGCGGCCAGCGTGCCCTCGCCGCCGTCGGCGACCGGCAGCGCGACCACCTCGGCGTCGGGGCGGGCTCGGGTCAGGCCGCGGGCCAGCGCCGCGGCCACCTCGGGAGCCGGCAGGGAGCCCTTGAACTTGTCGGGGGCGAGGAGGACGCGGGGCACGCCGCTCGTCGTTCCCGCGATCACGGCGCCGGAACCACCGGGGGCGGCTCGGCGGTGGTCACCGCGCCGTGATCGCGGTGTCAGCGCGGGGTGAGGGAGAGGGTGAGCCGGCGGCGGCCCTCCTCCGACCGCGCGGTGGCGAGCCGCTCGGCCGACGGGGTGCCGTACTCCGTGGTGCGCTGCCGGGCGGGGCGGCCGATGGCGGCGGCCATCGCCTCGAGCTCGGCGATGGTCTTCAGCGAACCGTTCTCGCTGCCGGCCATCCGGCTGATCGTCTCCTCCATCAGGGTCCCGCCGAGGTCGTTGGCCCCGCCCTGCAGGACGGTCCGGGTGCCGACGTCGCCGAGCTTCACCCACGACGTCTGCACGTTCGCGATGCGGCCGTGCAGCAGCAGCCGGGCGACGGCGTGCACGGCGCGGTTCTCCCGCACCGTCGGCCCGGGCCGGGCCACGCCGGCGAGGTAGATCGGCGAGCTGTGGTGCACGAACGGCAGCAGCACGAACTCGGTGAACCCGCCGGTCTCGTCCTGGACGCCGGCCAGCGTGCGCAGGTGGGCCACCCAGTGGGCGGGGGTGTCGACGTGGCCGTACATCATCGTCGAGGTCGTCGGGATGCCCACCCGGTGCGCGGTGGAGATGATCTCCAGCCAGGTCGCGGTGGGCAGCTTGCCCTTGGTGAGCACCCACCGGACGTCGTCGTCGAGGATCTCCGCCGCGGTGCCCGGGACGCTGTCGAGCCCCGCCTCCTTCGCCGCGGCGAGGAACTCGGCGAACGACAGCCCGGTGCGGGCCGCGCCGTTGACGATCTCCATCGGGCTGAACGCGTGCAGGTGGATGCCCGGCTGCCGGCGCTTCACCTCGCGGGCCAGGTCGAGGTAGGCGGTGCCGGGCAGGTCGGGGTGGATGCCGCCCTGCATGCAGATCTCGGTGGCCCCGGCCGCCCACGCCTCGTCGACCCGGTCGCCGACCTGCTGCAGGGAGAGGGTGTAGGCGTCGGCGTCGGTGCGCCGCTGGGCGAACGCGCAGAACCGGCAGCCGGTGTAGCAGACGTTGGTGAAGTTGATGTTCCGGTTGACCACGTAGGTGACGTCGTCGCCGACGGTGTCCCCGCGGACGGCGTCGGCCAGCGCGCACAGCGCCTCCAGGTCGGCGCCGTCGGCCCCGAGCAGCGCCAGGTACTGCGCGTCGGTCAGCCCGGCCGGGTCGGTCTCGGCCCGGCGCAGCGCCGCGTGCACCTCCGGGTCGCCGACGGCCAAGGCGGTCGAGGAGCCGTCGCGGGCGGCCTCGGTGCGCGAGCGCAGCTCGGCCCAGTCGCCGTAGACGGCGTCGAAGTCGCTGCGCCGGTCACCGGTGCGCCCCACGGTGTCGACCTCGACGTGCAGGTCGACCCGGCCGGTCGCCGTCCAGGCGTCGTCCGGCTCCTGCCACGGCAGCCCGGCGGGCACCCGGCCCTCGACGGCCAGCCCGTCGGGGCCGGCCAGCGCGGCGACGTGCGGGCGCACCCGGGGGTCCAGCCACGGTTCGGGGGCCAGCACGTAGGGCGGCTGGGCGGCCAGCCGCTCGCGGAGGGTGAACCCGGCCTCGGCGGAGAGGGCGGCCAGCTTGTCGGTGTTGGGCCACGGCCGCTCCGGGTTGACGTGGTCGGGGGTCAGGGGGCTGACGCCGCCCCAGTCGTCGACGCCGGCGCGCAGCAGCAGCTCGAGCTCGGTGGAGTCCGAGAGGTTGGGCGGGGCCTGCACCCGCGCCTTCGGGCCCAGCAGCAGCCGGGTGACCGCGACCGCGGCCACGTACTCCTGCAGCGCGAGATCGTCGTGCGCGGCCATCGCGGTGCGCGGCTTGGCCCGGAAGTTCTGGACGATGACCTCCTGCACGTGCCCGTGCCGGGCGTGCGCGGCGCGGATCCGCAGGACGGCGTCGACGCGCTCGGCGGCGTCCTCGCCGATGCCGAGCAGCACGCCGGTGGTGAACGGGACGGCGGAGCGCCCGGCGTCCTCGAGCACCCGCAGCCGCACCGCCGGGTCCTTGTCCGGGGAGCCGAAGTGCGGCCCGCCGCGCTGCGACCACAGCCGGGTCGCCGTCGTCTCCAGCATCATGCCCATCGAGGCCGACACCGGCTTGAGCCGCTGGACCTCCTCCCAGGTCATCACCCCGGGGTTGAGGTGCGGCAGCAGGCCGGTCTCCTCGAGCACCCGGATCGCCATCGCGCGCAGGTAGCCGAGCGTGGAGTCGAAGCCGTGCGCCTCCAGCCACTCGGCGGCGACCGGCCAGCGGTCCTCCGGCCGGTCGCCGAGGGTGAACAGCGCCTCCTTGCAGCCCAGCGCGGCACCGGCCCGGGCGATGTCGAGCACCTCGTCGGGGGAGAGGAACGGGGCCTTGCCTCCCCGGCGCAGCTGCCCGGGCGTGGTCACGAACGTGCAGTAGTGGCAGCGGTCGCGGCACAGGTGGGTGAGCGGGATGAACACCTTGCGGCTGTAGGTGACCACGCCGGGTCGGCCGGCGGAGGCCAGGCCGGCGTCGCGGACGCGGCCGGCGGCGGTGAGCAGCCGGTCCAGCGGCTCGCCCTCGCCCAGGCCGCGGGCGGCGAGCAGGGTCTCGGCCTCGGAGGCGTCGAGCGTGGCGCCGCGCTCGGCCCGGGCCAGGGCCCGGCGCAGCGCGTTCGGCTCGACGGTCGGCTTCTCGCTCATCACCTGCACGCTAACCCCCGCAGGTGTCGGCCGGGTTCCCGCCCGGCGCCGGTGTCAGTGCGGGCCGGCGTACCGGCCGCGCAGCCGCAGCAGGGGGACGGCGTCCTCGCGCAGCGCCGGGATCCCGGTGACCTCGAGCAGCGCCAGCAGGTGGTCGCCGGCCGGCACGGCCTGCTGCAGCCGGCAGTCCAGCGCCGCGGGGGCGTCGTCCAGCACGATGGCGCCGCTGCCCTCGGCCCGCCGCCAGGGCACTCCCTCCAGCAGGTGGCGGGCGCTGGGCCGGCCGGCCGAGGCGAACCGGCTGGCGACGATCGCGTGCTGCGCCCCGAGCACGGTCAGCCCGCACGAGCCGACCTCGGCCAGCACCTCGGCCGGGTAGCCGTCGGCGGCCAGGCCGACGGCGACCAGCGGCGGGGCGGCCGAGACGCTCATCACCGAGGAGACGGTGGTGCCCACGTCGTCGATGCCGTCGCGGACGGTCAGCAGGCACACCCCGGCGGCGTACTGGCGCAGCGCGTCGGCGTACTCGCGTGGGGAGACCGGCATGGCGGCCAGTCGACCACACCGACAGGATGGGCCGGTGAGCAGCGCGGTCGAGGTGACCTACGACGTGGTCGTGCTGGGCGGCGGGTCGACGGGGGAGAACGTGGCCGACGCCGTCGTCCGCGGCGGGCTCACCGCGGCGCTGGTCGAGGCCGAGCTGGTCGGCGGGGAGTGCTCGTACTGGGCCTGCATGCCGAGCAAGGCGCTGCTGCGCGGCGGGGACGTGCTGGCCGCCGCCCGCGCCGTCGACGGCGCCCGGCAGGCGGTCACCGGGGGCCAGGACGTCGCCGCCACGCTGGCCCGCCGCGACACCTTCACCCACGACTGGGACGACTCCTCGCAGGTGGAGTGGGTGCGCGGCGCCGGCATCGCCCTCCTGCGCGGCACCGGCCGGCTCGACGGCGAGCGCACCGTCGTGATCACCGCCGACGACGGCAGCACCACCCGGCTGACCGCCCGGCACGCCGTGGCGGTGTGCACCGGCTCCCGGCCGGCCCTCCCGCCGGTCGACGGGCTGGCCGACGTCGACCCCTGGGTGCCGCGGGACGCGACCAGCGCCAAGGAGCCGCCCGGCCGGCTGCTCGTCCTCGGGGGCGGCTACGTCGGCTGCGAGATGGCCACCGCCTGGTCCGACCTGGGCGCCCGGGTCACCCTGCTGCAGCGGGACGGGCAGCTGCTCGACGGCGCCGAGCCCGAGGCCGGCGCGGCGGTCGAGGCGGCCCTGCGGGCGGCCGGGGTCGACGTCCGGCTGGACGCGGAGGTCACCGCCGCGCGCCGGGAGGGCACCGAGGTGGTGCTGACCACCTCCGGCGGCGAGGTCCGCGGCGACGAGGTGCTGGTGGCGGTCGGCCGCGCCGCCCGCACCGGGGACGCGGGGCTGGAGACCGTCGGCCTGGCGCCGGGGGAGTACCTGGACGTCGACGACACACTGCTCGTGCGCGGCTCCGACTGGCTCTACGGGGTCGGGGACGTCAACGGCCGCGCCCCGCTCACCCACATGGGCAAGTACGAGGCGCGGCAGGCGGGCGCGGCGATCGTCGCCCGCGCGCGGGGCGAGCAGGTGCGGCCCGACGACTGGGCGCCGTGGGCGGCGACCGCCGACACCGCCGCCGTCCCCTCGGTGGTGTTCACCCGCCCGCAGGTGGCCTCCGTCGGGCTGACCCGGGTGCAGGCCGAGGCGGCGGGGCTGCCGCACCGCGCGGTCACGTACCCGCTGGGTGGCGTGGCCGGCGCCTCGCTGCTCGCCGACGGGTACGAGGGCACCGCGATCGCCGTGGTGGACACCGAGCGCGAGGTGCTGCTCGGGGTCACGTTCGTCGGCGCCGACGTCGCCGAGCTGCTGCACGCGGCGACGGTCGCCGTGGTGGGCCAGGTGCCGATCGCCCGGCTCTGGCACGCGGTGCCGGCCTACCCGACGGTGAGCGAGATCTGGCTGCGGCTGCTGGAGGCCTGGCGCGACAGCTGAACGCCGTCGGCCACGCTCAGGTGCGGTCGAGCAGCAGCAGGCTGTAGGCCGCCAGGCTGGGGGCGTCGGTGAACCGCCCGTCGCGGACCATCGCCCGCAGCTCCGCCTCGGTCACGAACGCGGTCTCCATCCCGGCCTCGGTCACCTCGCGCGCCGTGGGCCCGGGGGTCAGCCCCGTGGCCAGCCAGACGTCGAACTCCTGGGTCGACTGCCCGGGGGCGAGGTCGAGGTGCCCCAGGTGGCGCAGCGACGCCGCCCGCAGCCCGGTCTCCTCGGCCAGCTCGGTGCGCGCCAACTCCTCGGGCGTGCCCGCCGCCCCGGCGCTCCACGTGCCCTGGGGGAACTCCCACGTGCGCCGGGCGACCGGGTGGCGGTACTGCTCGACCAGCCAGAAGCCGTCCCGCTCGGCCGCGATGACGAGGGCGAAGTGGGCCTTCTCCACGACGCCGTACACCCCGGTCGAGCCGTCGGCCAGCTCCACCTCGTCCTCCCGGACCCGGATCCACGGGTTCCGGTAGACCTCCCTGCTGCCCGTCGTCCGCACCGGGTCAGCCTCTGGCATCCCCCAGGGGCCCGCACACCCGGGGGATCAGGGCAGCGGGTGCGGGGCGGTCGACGCCGCGGGCAGGGGGCCGTCGACGGTCGCGGTGACCGCCATCGACCCGAAGCGGGCGACCCCGCCCAGCGTGGTGAGGAACGCGGTGTCGGCGGCGTCCCGGCCCGAGCAGATCCGCACCAGCGAGTGCAGGGGGGCCAGCCGGGTGGCGTCGACGACGTGCCAGACGCCGTCGACGTCGGCCTCCACGACGGCGTGGAAGTCCATCGGGTCCAGCCCGGGCGCGTAGACGGCGACCAGCCGGGCGGGCACCTCCAGCGCCCGCAGCAGGGTGACGGTCAGGTGCGCGTAGTCCCGGCACACCCCCCGGCCGGCCAGCAGGGTGTCGACGGCGGTGTCGACGGGCCGGCTGGCCCCGGCGCTGTAGGTGAGCCGGCCGTGCACCCAGTCGGCGACGGCCGCGACGAGCTCCGCGCGCGGCAGGCCGCGGTCGAACTCGGCCGTGGCGAAGCCCTCGAGCTCGTCCGACGGGCAGTAGCGGCTGGGCCGCAGCGCCTCCGCCCACGCCGCCGGGGTCACCGGACGGGACGGGCCGTCGCCCTCGACCGTCGCCGTGTAGGCCACGGTCGTCGTCCCGGCCCCCAGTCGCACCCGGTGCACCCGGGCCTCGCCGACGGCGAGCTCCTCGACGTCCAGCGGCCGTCCGTCGCAGAGCACGGTCAGCTGCTCGGCCAGCGGGGCCGCGGCGGCCACCTGCAGCAGCGCCGTCGCCGGGGCGGGGGAGGAGACCGTGAGGGTGGCGGCGACGTCGGTGCGCATGCCGACCATCGTGGCGTCCGCGCTGGTCGGACGGGGTGTGGGCTCACTCACGCACCACGCCCGCGGGATCGGCGCGACGGCGTGCTGGAGTGGGACCGTGCACGTTCCGCCGTCCCGCAGCTCCTGGCACCGCTACGTCGCCCTCGGCGACTCCTTCACCGAGGGGCTCGCCGACCCCGACCCCGAGCGCGCGGGGGAGTTCCGCGGCTGGGCCGACCGGCTGGCCGGGCACCTGGCCGCCGCGGCCGGCCACGACGTCGAGTACGCCAACCTGGCCGTCCGGGGCCGGCTGCTGGGCCAGGTGCTCGCGGAGCAGGTGCCCGTCGCGCTGGAGGCACGCCCGGACCTGGTCAGCCTGGTGGCCGGGGGCAACGACCTGCTGCGCCCCGGCGCCGATCCCGACCGGCTGGCCGCGGCCCTGGAGGACGCCGTCGCCCGGTTCCGCGCCGCCGGGGCCGACGTGCTGCTGGCCACCGGGGTCGACCCCCGGGAGACCCCGATCATCCGGCGCACCCGCGGCCGGGTCGCGGTGTTCAACGCCTCGCTGTGGTCGGTCGCCGCCCGGCACGGCGCGGTCGTGCTGGACCTGTGGGGCGCGCCGTGGCTCTACGACTGGCGCCTGTGGGACGGCGACCGCATCCACCTCACCGCCGAGGGCCACCGCCGCACCGCCCTGGCCGCCGCGGCCGCGCTGGGCCTGCCGGCCGAGGGGGACTGGCGCGAGCCGCTGGCCCCCCAGGCGCCCCGGGCGCTGCGCGCGGCGGTGGCCGAGGAGGTCGCCTGGCTGCGCGGGTTCGTCGTGCCGTGGGTGGCCCGGCGGGTGCGCGGGCGCTCCTCCGGGGACGGCCGCGCCGCCAAGCGCCCCGTGCCGCTGGCGCTGCCGCGGGTCTGAGGGCGCTCCGGCGGTCACGCTGCGCACGGTTCCGCCTTTCAGGATGACGGGACCGTGCGCGCTGTCCGGGTCCCCGGCACCTGCGTCTTCGAGTGCCGTTGCGCTCGGAGACGTAGGACCGCGGGCGGGTCGGTGGCGGCGCGGGCCGGCCCCGCCGGTGATCAGGGCCGCGACTGCCCGGGGGCGTCCCCCTCGTCCGCGGTGCCGACGTCGGTGGGACCGCCGTCCGGAGGCGCGGTGCCGGTGGAGCCGGCGTCCGCCTCGTCGGGCAGCCGCTCGTCCGGCAGCCGGTCGTCCGGCGGCCTGGCGTCCGCTCCACCTGCCGGCTCGGCGGCCAGGACGTCCTCGACGGTGACCACGCCGGGCGGCAGGGTGCCGGTCGCCTCGCCCGGGACCTCTGCCGCGGCGGGGTCCCGGGCCGGCAGCGGTGCGGGCCGGCCGAAGGCGTAGCCCTGCGCCATGACGCAGCCGTGGTCGCGCAGCCACTGGGCCTGGTCGAGGTCCTCGATGCCCTCGGCGATCACCTGCAGGCCCATGCCCAGGCCCAGCTGCACCAGGCCCTGCACGAGCGCGGCGGTGGAGGGCTCGGTGACCACGTCGGCGACGAACGAGCGGTCGATCTTGACCGTGTGGATGGGCAGCCGGTGCAGCGCGGTGATCGCCGAGTAGCCGGTGCCGAAGTCGTCGAGGGCGAGGGTGACGCCGGCGTCGGTGACCTCCGAGACCGCCTGCAGCGTCGCCTCGGCGGCGAAGAGCGCGGTCGACTCGGTGATCTCCAGCTCCAGCCGCTCGGGGGGCAGCCCGGTCACGGCGAGCGTGTCGGTGACCAGGTCGGCGAACCCGGGCTCGGCCAGGTGCCGCGCCGAGATGTTCACGTGCACGCGCAGCCCGGCCGGCCACCCGGCGGCGTCCTCGCAGGCCCGGCGCAGGACCCAGGCGCCCAGCCGGGAGGTGAGCCGGTTGTCCTCGGCGGCGGCCAGGAAGGCGCCGGGCGGGAGCAGCCCGCGGGTGGGGTGCTGCCAGCGGATGAGCGCCTCGTAGCCGAGCAGCGTCTCGTCCGACAGCGCCACGATCGGCTGGTAGAACAGCCGCAGCTCGTCGTTCTCCAGCGCGTTGCGGAGGTCGGCCTCGAGCTGGAGCTGGTCGACCTCGCTGTCGCTGAGCACCCCGTCGTAGACCTCGATGCGGGCCCGGCGGCCGTCGGCCTTGGCCCGGGTCAGCGCGCCGTGCGCCTGGCGGAGCAGGTCGTCGGGGGCGACGTCGGAGCCCAGGGTCAGCCCCACGCTGGCCGACAGCACGAGCTCGCGGTCGCCGATGAGGAACGGGTCGTCGAGCACGGTCAGCAGCCGGTCGGCCAGGGCGCGCAGCCCGTCGAGGTCCTCGACGTCCTCGGCCAGGATGAGGAACTCGTCGCCGCCGAGGCGGACGGCGGTGTCCTCGACCCGGGTGCTCCAGCGCAGCCGGTCGGCGACCTGGCTGAGCAGCTGGTCGCCGCCCTCGAGCCCGAGCGCGTCGTTGACCGCCTGGAAGCGGTCGAGGTCGAGGTGGACGAGGCCCACCTGCAGCCCCCGCCGGCGTGAGAGCGCGAGGGCGTGGTTGAGCCGGTCGTTGAGCGCCCGCCGGTTGGGCAGCCCGGTGAGCTGGTCGGTGAAGGCGCGCCGGACCAGGTCCTCCTCGGCGCGGCGGCGGTCGGTGACGTCGACCAGCGAGAGGACGGCGAACTGCGGCTGCCCCGTGCTCGTGTGCACGACCTCGTGCGACTGCAGCGCCCACAGCTCGGTGCCGTCGGCGCGCCGCAGCCGGCGCTCGCCGTCGACCCGCAGCCACGGGTCCACCGGCTCGTCGGTGCCGCCGGGCCGGTCGGGGACCGGCGCCTCGTCGGGGTGGGCGAGCAGGTCGACGTGCCGGCCGACGAGGTCCTCGGGTGCCCGCCCGGTCATGGCGCACAGCGCCTCGTTGACGACCAGGAAGTGCCCGTCCAGGTCGACCAGCGCCTTCGGGATGGGCGCGGTGAGGAACAGGGCCCGGAACAGCTGGCCGCGGTCGGCGAGCAGGGTGTCGATCGCCCGCAGTCTCGAGCCGGCCGCGCCGGGGCCGCCGGCACGGGGCCGCGGGACGTCGGGAGCGCTCAGGGTCACCGACACAGGGTCGCCGATGGAACTCCGTGAGTGACGGAACCCCGTCCCCGGAGAGTCGTGGTCAACCGGTTACGGTGCGTCACCGGCCCACGCCCAGATGCGAAGCCCGGCGATCTGCACGTGGCCCTCGGCGGCGGCCGCCGGCACCACGGCGTCGGCGGTCTCGGTCTGCAGCACCCAGCGCATCGGCCCGGTCGGGATCGCCCGGGGGTCGGTGGTCCCACCGACGACGGCGCCGTCCAGGAGGAAGGTCAGCCGGCCCGGCGCCCACTCGGTGACGGCCGTGCGCCAGCCGGACATCCGCCCCAGGGACGCGCTGTGGAAGCAGAACTCCGGCGCGGCGCCGACGCACAGGCTGTGCGCGGCGAACTCGCCGTCGAGGGCGCCCTCCGGGTAGTCGACCTCACCGTCGTCCCACACGTCGGACGCCGGCCAGAGCAGCCAGGCGATCTTGTAGCCGGGCACCGGGTCGGCGCGGAAGGTCACCTCGTAGCGCCCGTGCACCTGGCCCGACCACGGGTCGCCGCCGATCGGCGGGAGGAGCGCGGCCACCGTCGGCTGCCCGTCGATGCTGCGCACCCAGACGTCGGCCACCCCGCCGGCCACCGAGACCGTGGCCGCGGTGTCGTAGCGCCCGCGGCCGGTCGTGTCGGTCAGCCCGTCGTAGTGCCCCCAGCCCGGGTAGGCCCCGGCGAAACCGCCGAGCGGTGCGGGAGTGCTGAAGCGCTCGTCGAGGACGAGGACCCAGGGACCGGTCACGGCACCCATCCTGCGGTCGGCGGGAACACCGCGCCCCCCGCCGCTGCTGGTCCTCCCCGTACGAGGAGAGAGGTGGACGACGTGGACGCAGAGCCGAAACGGATCGGCTTCCTGAGCTTCGGTCACTGGCAGCCGGTGCCGGGCTCGCAGGTGCGCACGGCCCGCGACGCCCTGGTGCAGAGCGTGGAGCTGGCGGTGGCCGCCGAGGAGATCGGCCTGGACGGCGCCTTCGTGCGGGTGCACCACTTCGCCCGCCAGCTCGCCTCGCCGTTCCCGCTGCTGGCCGCCATGGCCGCGCGGACCCGGCGGGTGGAGCTGGGCACCGGCGTGGTCGACATGCGCTACGAGAACCCCCTGTACATGGCCGAGGAGGCGGCGGCGACCGACCTGCTCAGCGACGGCCGGTTGCAGCTGGGCATCAGCCGGGGCTCACCGGAGACGGCGCTGCGCGGCTCGGAGGCTTTCGGCTACGTGCCGCCGGCGGGGACCAGCGACGCCGACCTGGCGCGGCAGAAGACCGAGCTGTTCCTGGCCGCGATCTCGGGCCGGACGGTGGTCGAGGCCGACCCCGGGATGACCGGCGGGGCCTCGGGCCGGCTGGCCGTCCAGCCGCAGTCGCCCGGGCTGCGCGAGCGGATCTGGTGGGGGTCGGGCACCCGGGCGACCGCGGAGTGGACCGCCCGCCAGGGGATGAACCTGATGAGCTCCACCCTCCTGGTCGAGGACACCGGTGTGCCCTTCGACGAGCTGCAGGCCGAGCAGATCGCCCGATACCGGACCGCGTGGGCCGAGGCGGGCTGGGAGCACACCCCCCGGGTGTCGGTCAGCCGCAGCGTGGTCCCGGTGACGACCGACCTGGACCGGCGCTACTTCGGCGAGCGGTCGGGCGAGGACCAGGTGGGCCTGCTCGAGGGGGTGCGCGCCCGGTTCGGCAGGAGCTACGTGGGCGAGCCCGACCAGCTGGCCGAGGAGCTGGCCAAGGACGTCGCCGTCCGCGAGGCCGACACCCTGCTGCTCACCGTCCCGAACATGCTGGGCGTCGAGTACAACGCCCGGCTGCTCGGGACGGTGGCCCGGGAGGTCGCGCCGGCGATCGGGTGGGTGCACCCCGACCGGCGCTGACCGCCTGCACGCGCGAAGGGGGCGGGGTGCCACGGCACCCCGCCCCCTTCGCGCGGATCGGGTCAGAGGACCTCGTAGCTCACCGTGCCGGTGTCGTCGACCTCGGCGGCGACGTCGACGCTGTCGGTCGCGTCGGTGGCGTTGGTGACCGTGCAGGCCAGCGGGGCCTGGGTGGCGCCCACCAGGACCGTGCGGCCCTCGGCCTCGCAGGTGGCGACGGCCTCGACACCGGCCTGCGCGCCGATCTCGTCGGCCAGGAAGCCCTCGACGTCGGCGACCAGCGTGTAGGTGTGGTCGCTGGTGAACTCCACGTTGCCCTCGCCGTCGGTCTGCTCGACGGTGAACGACGTCTCCTGGCCGTCCAGGGTGGCGGTGCAGGTGAACGTGTTGCCGGCGCGCGCCTCGACGTCCTCGGGGCACTCGACGCCGGTGGCCGCGAGGCCCACCTGGTCCTCGGTCAGCGCGGCGATCTGCCGCTCGGCCTCGGCGGTGTCGATGGTGGTGGCGCCGAAGAGGAAGATCGCGCCGACCACCAGGCCGCCGATGGCGGCGAGGGCGGCGACGATGCTCCCGACGATCGCGCCGGTGCGCTTCCTGCGCGGGGCCGGCGGCTGGCCCCAGCCGGCCGGCGGGGCGCCGAACGGCGGCTGGCCGCCGAAGCCGGCGGGCGGGGGCGGCGGGTAGGCAGCCGGGCCGCCGCCGTACGGGGTGTTGATCTGCTGGGTCATGGCGTTCTCCTCGGACGGTGCTGGGGGGCTCGGGGAGAACCGTGCCGGGCACCCCTTCGGGCGGACTTGTGGCGCACTTGCAGGCGCGGTCCAAGCCCACGGCCGTCACCCGATCGGGTGACGTCCCCGCGGTGATCGGCGGGTCGGCGTCTCGTCGAGCCGGTCGAGGACACGCTCCTCCAGCAGTCCTGCCGCTCGGCCGCCGAAGCCCGGCGCACCCTCTCCTCCAGCGGGTGAGCCCCGCCCCGGCCGAGCGCGGCTCAGCTCCGCCGGTAGCGGTGGACGGAGATGGGGACGAAGACCGACAGGATGACCGCCATCGACAGCGCCGCCCACCCGAGTTCCGGGAACAGGTCGAACGGCTCCCCGAGCGCCAGGGCCCGCACCGCGTCGGTGACGAGCGTGATGGGGTTGACGTGGACGAAGGCCTGCAGCCACCCGGGCATCGTCTGCACCGGGACGAAGATCGAGGACGCGAAGACGAGCAGGAAGATGAGGGGGAAGGAGGCGGCCTGGACCGTCTCGGGCCTCTTCAGGGTCAGCCCCAGGCAGGCCCCGACCCACGAGAAGGCGAATCCCCACGCCAGCAGCACCAGCAGGGCGAGCACGGCCCCGGCCGGTCCGTCGGTGAAGCGGAAACCGACGAGGTGGCCGACCCCCACCATGACGAGGATGACGCCCATGTTCCGCACGAGATCCGCGCAGATGCGGCCGGACAGAACAGCACCCCGAGCGATCGGCATCGACTTGAAGCGGTCGACGATGCCGTGCGACAGGTCCTCCGAGAGGCCGATACCCGTCTGGACCGCCGCGAAGGTGATCGTCTGGACGAAGATCCCGGTGAGCAGGTAGTCGACGTAGTCGACCGGGCCGGCCGTGGCGATGGCACCGCCGAACACGTAGCGGAAGAGCAGGATGAGGATGACCGGCTGGATGGTCACGAAGACCAGCAGTTGCGGCTGGCGCGCCACGGTCCTCAGGTTGCGCCGGGTGATCGCCCAGGTGTCTCGCAGCGCCCAGGAGATCGACGTCTCCTCTCCGTCGTCCGGGGGAGGCGGAGCAGGGCTGTCGGACGACGATCGCTCCGTCGATGCGCTCACGGGGCCACGACCCGGCGAGGAGTCCCTGCCTCCGGTCGTCCGCCGTCCCCGGGGGGTCCCTGGCCGGTCAGGGTGAGGAAGACGTCGTCCAGAGTGGGCCGGCGCAGGGCCATCTCCTCCACCGCGATGCCGGCGTCGTTGAGCACCGCGGCCGCACGGGCCACCGAGTGACCGCCGTCGGTCGCCGGGATCACGATGATGCCGTCGTCCTCGGTGCTGGGTCCCTCTGCGTCGGCCACCGGTGCCAGCACGCGCCTGGCCGCATCGGGCGCCTGCGCGACACGGATCCGCAGGACCTGCCCGCCCACTCGCTTCTTCAGGTCGTCGGGCGTGCCCTCGGCGACGACGGTTCCGCGATCGATCACGGCGATGCGGTCGGCCAGGCGATCCGCCTCTTCCAGGTACTGCGTCGTGAGCAGCAGCGTCGTGCCTCGTGCCACCAGGTCGTCGATCATGCCCCAGAGCGCGAGCCGGCTCCGGGGGTCGAGACCTGTGGTGGGTTCGTCGAGGAAGAGCACCTCGGGTTCGTGCACCAGGCTCGCGGCCAGGTCCAGGCGTCGCCGCATGCCTCCGGAGTAGGTCCGGACGACGCGATCGGCGGCCTCGACGAGGTCGAACCGCTCCAGCAGTTCGTCGGCACGCCGTCGCGTGCGTGCGCCGAGCCGGTACAGCTCGCCGAACAGGCGCAGGTTCTCCCGTCCGGTCAGGTTGAGGTCGACCGCGGCGGACTGGCCGGCCAGGCCGATGCGCCGCCGCGCCCGGCGGGGCTGGCGGACCACGTCGATCCCGAGGACCTGCATGCGGCCGGCGTCGGGCCGGAGCAAGGTCGTGAGCGCGCGGACGGCGGTGGTCTTGCCTGCGCCGTTGGGGCCGAGCAGCCCCACGACCGTGCCCCGCGGGACGCGGAAGCTGAGCCGGTCCAGGGCCCGTGTCCCGCCGAAGGCCACGTCGACGTCCTCGACGACGACGGCGTCGCCGGGGTCCCTCATGCGGACTCCTCGGCCGGACCCGGACGCTGCGAGATCGGCCGGCCGCCGTCCTCGCGGCGCCGGTGTCGCCGGTCCACCCGGTCGACGTCACCGCGGGTGTCGCTTCCTGACCGATCCGAGGTGCCGGTCGCCTCCGCCGGTAGGCGGATGCCGTCGGGTACCGCCCCCTCCACCGTCGAACTCCACCACGCGGAGACGGACAGGTCCACCGTGGACCCGACGACCCGGGCGTCCCTGAACCGCACCTGCTCCCCGGAGAAGGTCGCCTCGTTGAAGCTGGTGCGTCCCCCGCGGAAGGTCGCTCGGTCGAAGCTGACCTCTCCTCCGGAGAAGGCCGCCCCGGCGAAGCTGGCCATCCCCCCGGAAAAGGTGGCCCGGTCGAAGCTGGCCACCTCTCCGCCGAAGGTCGCCCCACCGAAGCTGGTCATCCCTCCGGAGAAGGTCGCCCCGCCGAAGCTGGTGTGCGCGGCGGAGAAGGTCGCCCGGTCGAAGTGGGCCGTTCCTCCGGAGAAGGTCGCCCGGTGGAAGCTGGTTATCCCTCCGGAGAAGGCCGCCCCGCCGAAGCCCGTGTGCGCGGCGGAGAAGGTCGCTCCGTCGAAGCTGGCCAGCTTTCCGGAGAAGGTGGCCCCGTCGAAGCTGGCCCGCTGCCCGGAGAAGGCGGCACCGCCGAAATCGGTCCTCCCGGCGAAGGTCGCCCCGTCGAAGGTGGTCCGCTCCCCGGAGAAGGTCGCTCCGCTGAAGTCGGCGCTCCACAGGTCGGCGCCGGTGAGATCGATGTCAGCCCGGCACCAGGAACTGCTGCTGGCCGGGGAGAGGAGGTGCTGGCGGAGAACACGGACGACGGTGGAACGAACCTCCGCCTCCTGCTTGCCCGCACCCTGCCCCGCGGGCATGCGGAGATATGCGCAGAGGACATCGACGCAGACCTGCTGTTCGGCCGGATCCCCACGGCGGCTCCACTCGTCGGCGAGCCCCGCCATCGCGTACACGCCGGCCAGGCGGACGGCGGCCTGCACATGCCCGAGCTGCTCGGCGGCCGAGACGTAGCGGCCGCGCAGCTCACCACCCTCGGCCAGTGCGTGGCGCTCGCGTTCGAGCTGATGCCGGCTTTCGGCCGTCCACTGCCGAGCCGCGGCAGTCCGTTGCCGATCTTCAGCGGTCCGCTGACCACGGTAGGCGATCAGGGTGACGCCGCCGGCCGCCACGATGGCCACGGCGACGACGGCACTGCGCAGCACGTCGAGGAGCTGGTCCGAGTTCAGCTCTGTCCAGGCGCTCCACCACGAGCCCTCTCCGGCGACCCACCAGGCGAAGGTCTGGCCGAGGGCGGCGCCGAGGAGGAGAGCCACTGCCGCCCCGAGGAAGACGACCTTCCACAGCTTCCACGGCACTGATCTCGGCCGCCTCGGTCCTTCGTGGGGGCTGCCGGCCACGGGTCGCAGCCTAGGGCGGGCCGGGGTGATCCGGGACCAGTCCATCGAGATGTTCACCGAGCCCGCAGGAATCGGCGCTCGGCGGGGAGGACCGGAACAGCGAGGACGCGCTCGTGGGAGCGACGACGACCCGGGGCGGCCGGGACCGTGGCCGGGGACGATCGCGGTGGCGCGGGGCGGCTGGGTGGTCCCCGGCTGCGTCCCTCCCGATGCGCACCGCCCACACCTGCAGGCCGGAGGTCGTGTGCGCGCCCGGCAGGGATCGAACCTGCGACCAAGTGCTTAGAAGGCACCTGCTCTATCCGCTGAGCTACGGGCGCTCGCGACCGATCATCGCACCGTGGGCGCCGCCTGCCGGGCGGGCCGCGCGGGGCGGCACCCGGTGGCGCCGCCCCGCGCTCCCGGCTCAGCCCAGCTTGGCCCGGGCGTGCTCGCTGAACTGCCGCATGGCCGCCACCGGGCCCACCTCGAGGAAGGCGGTGTCCTCGTCCATCCGGGCGGTGTGGCCGGCCGGCCAGTAGTACGCCTCTCCGGCGCGGGTGACCGACTCGGACCCGTCGGCCGCCGTCACCCGCACGGACCCCTCCAGCACGACGCCCCAGTGGGGACTCGGGCAGCGGTCTCCCGGCAGCCCCATCAGAAGGGGACCCATGTCCGTGCCGCCGGGCACGCGCGCGAAACGGACGGCCATGTCCCCCCACTCGGCGTACCGGGTCACCAGTGGCCCCTGCTGGACCTCGATCGGGAGGGCGTCGAGCGCGGAATTCATGGTGGTCTCTTCTCTCCTCGGGTGCCGGCCCGTCGGACCGGTCACCCGGGGAGGCGGGACAAACCGTGTCCCGGTGGGGACGACGCCGCTCCCGGACGGGCGGGCCGGTCATAGGCTCGGCTCCGTCGGACCCCGGACGACGGCGGAGGGGGCGAGCACGGTGCACGGACCCGACCGTGCGGGACAGCACGCCGACCCCGGCGCCGCGCTGGCAGCGGGGGAGTTCACGGCCGCGCTGCGCCTGCTGCGGGAGGCCCGGGCCCGCCGCCCGCTCTCGCCGGTCGAGCTCGACCAGTTGGCACGGGCTGCCTACGGCGCCGGGGAGCTCGAGGAGGCGATCACCGCCTGGGAGGAGGCCTGCGCCCGCGCGGCGGCCGAGGGGGACGACGTGGCGGCGGCCGCCGCCGCGGCGACCGTCGCGGTCCACCTGATGATGGACACCGGGCTCATGGCGCCCGTCCGGGGCTGGATGGCGCGCGCGGAGCGCCTGCTCGGGGACGCCGCCGGGTCGCCCACCCACGCCCTCCTCGCGATGACGCGCACCTACGAGCGGTTCATGACCGGGGACGTGGAGGGGGCCCGGCGTGCTGCGGAGCGGGCCGTCGACCTGGGCGTGCGACACGGTCCGCCCGTGGCGGCCGCTCTGGGGCGGGTGGCCACCGCGCGGCTGCTCATCCTCGACGGGGACGTCGACCGGGGCCTGGAACTGCTCGACGAGGCGGCCGTCAGCGTGGTCTCCGGCGAGCTCGACGCCCTCGGGACCGGGATGGTCTACTGCGAGCTCATCTGCGCCATGCAGGGCCTGGCCCAGTACGACCGCGCCGAGCAGTGGACCGAGGCCATGGAGCGCTGGCGGGTCGGCACGGCCTTCGGCGGCATCAACGGCCGCTGCCGGGTCCACCGCGCCGAGATCCTCCGGCTCCGCGGGGCGTGCGCCGAGGCCGAGGACGAGGCCCTCGGTGCCTGCCGGGAGCTGCGGCCCTGGATGCGGCGGGAGTACGGCTGGCCGCTCACCGAGCTCGGGACCATCCGGCTCCGCCGCGGCGACCTGACCGGGGCCGAGGAGGCCCTGCTCGCCGCCTCCGAGCACGGGTGGGAACCGCAACCCGGCCTCGCGCTGCTGCGGCTGGCGCAGGGGGACGCGGCCACCGCGGCCGGGATGCTGCAGGATGCGCTCGACCACCCGTGCCCCGTGCCGTCCAAGGAGTGGCCGCCCGCCGGCGCACTCCGGCGGGCGCCGCTGCTCGCCGCCCAGGCCGAGGTCGCCGTGGCGACCGGTGACCTCGGCCGCGCCCGCGCCGCCGCCACCGAGCTGACCGCCGTCGCGGCCACCTTCCGCAGCCGTGCCCTGGACGCGAGCGCAGCGCTGGCGCGCGGCCGGGTCGCCCTCGCCGAGGGGGACGCCCCCGCTGCCGTCGCCGCCTGCGAGCAGGCCCTCGCCGGTTGGGACGACGTCGGCGCGCCCTACGAGACCGCGCTCGTGCGGGAGGTGCTGGCGCGGGCGCACCGGGCCCTCGACCACCCGACCCTCGCCGAGCGGGAGGAGGTGGCCGGGCGGGCGACCCGGGAGCGCCTCGGCGCCGCGCCGCCCCGGCGACCACCCCTCGCCCCGGCCGCGGACGGGGAGACGGGGGTCTTCCGGCTCGACGGCGACACCCGCACGGTCACGTTCGCCGGGCGCACGGTGCTCCTGCAGGACCTCAAGGGGATGCGCTACCTGGCCCGGCTGCTGGCCGCGCCCGACCGGGAGCTGCACGTGCTGGACCTGGTCGCCACCGAGGGGGGCGGCGTCGCCGACACCGGGGACCTGGGGCCGGTGCTCGACGCGCAGGCGCGTGCCGCCTACCGGCGCCGCCTCGCCGAGATCGACGAGGACGTCGAGCAGGCCCGCGCCCTCGGCGACGAGGGTCGGGTCGTGCGTGCGCAGGCCGACCGGGACTACCTGGTCCGCGAGCTGTCGCGGGCCTTCGGGCTGGGCGGGCGGGCGCGGTCGGCCGGCTCGGCCGCCGAGCGGGCCCGGACGAGCGTCGGCCGGGCCGTCCGGTACGCGCTGGCGCGGATCGCGGCCCACCACCCCGCCCTGGGCGACCACCTCGGACGGACGGTCCACCTCGGGACCTACTGCTGCTACGGGCCCGATCGGCGGCTGCCGGTGCGCTGGCGGGTCTGAGCCGTGCGGGGGACCGGGTCGGTGGGGCGTCACGGCCGCAGGTGAGCACGGGCTCCCGACGCGACCACGCCGTCCGTCCACAGGCCGGTCTGCCGTCCACAAGCCGGTCCGTCGGGCTCCCTGCCCGGCGCGGGGCGGGAACGGTCGTCCGCGTCCGGCACCGCGCCGGTCCCGCCGCCCCGGCGGGGCACACCCCGAGGAGCACCGTGAACGACACCTACGTGACCGTCGTCGGCAACGTGGTCGACGCGCCCCGCCGCTACCGGCCCGACAGCGGCAACCCCGTGACCAACTTCCGCATGGCGTCGACCTCCCGCCGCTACGACAACCGCACCCAGGAGTTCGTCGACGGCGGCACCTTCTGGGTCGACGTCGAGTGCTGGAACGAGCTGTCGGGCAACGTGTCCGGCAGCATCAGCAAGGGCGACCCGGTGATCGTGCACGGCGCCCTGACGACGCACAGCTGGGAGGGCGACAGCGGCCGCCGCAGCGTGCCGCGGATCAAGGCCTTCGCCGTCGGCCCGAACCTCGCCCGGGGCCGCGCCGACTTCACCCGCACCCCGCGGCCCGCCCGGCCGGGGGCCGAGGGCCAGGTCCCGGAGCCCGAGGGCCGGGAGCCCGAGGCCGGCGCGGGCTCGCTCGGATCGGGCGGGATCCCGCTGCCCGGCCGGGACTACGTGACCGCCGACCCGGCGTTGCACCAGTCGGACGCCCCGGACCTCGCCGCGGAGCCCGCGCACGTCTAGTTGCCCGGGCTGGGAGGATCGGGGGCGAGCACGCACGGGGCGGGCCGGCCACCGGCCGGCCCGCCCCTCATCGCGACCGACGGAAGGCCCCCAGCCCAGTGGCTCAGTACATCTACACGATGGTCCGTGCGCGCAAGGCGCACGGCGACAAGGTGATCCTGGACGACGTCACCCTGTCGTTCCTGCCCGGCGCCAAGATCGGCGTGCTCGGGCCGAACGGTGCGGGCAAGTCCACCGTTCTCAAGATCATGGCGGGGATGGAGCAGCCCTCCAACGGCGAGGCGTCCCTGGCCCCCGGTGCCACGGTGGGCATCCTCGAGCAGGAGCCCCCGCTCAACGAGGAGCTCGACGTCCGCGGCAACGTCGAGGAGGCGGTCAAGCCCCTGCGCGACGCGCTGACCCGCTTCGAGGAGGTCAGCGCGGCGATGGGGGAGCCCGACGCCGACTTCGACGCCCTCCTCGCCGAGCAGGGCGAGCTCATGGAGGTCATCGAGAACGCTGACGGGTGGGAGCTCGACGCCCGCATCGAGCAGGCCATGGACGCGCTGCGCTGCCCGCCCGGCGACGCCGACGTGAAGGTCCTCTCCGGTGGTGAGCGGCGCCGCGTCGCGCTGTGCAAGCTGCTGCTCGAGGCCCCGGACCTGCTGCTGCTCGACGAGCCCACCAACCACCTCGACGCCGAGAGCGTGGCCTGGCTCGAGCAGCACCTGGAGAAGTACGCCGGCACCGTCGTCGCCGTCACCCACGACCGGTACTTCCTCGACAACGTCGCCCAGTGGATCCTCGAGCTCGACCGCGGCCGCGCCTACCCCTACGAGGGCAACTACTCCACCTACCTCGAGACCAAGGCCGCCCGCCTCAAGGTCGAGGGGGCCAAGGACGCCAAGCGGCAGAAGCGGCTCAAGGACGAGCTGGAGTGGGTCCGCTCCGGCGCCAAGGCCCGCCAGGCCAAGAGCAAGGCGCGGCTGCAGCGCTACGAGGAGATGGCCGCCGAGGCCGAGAAGTACCGCAAGCTCGACTTCGAGGAGATCCAGATCCCGCCGGGCCCGCGGCTGGGCAACGTCGTCGTCGAGACCAGCCACCTCACCAAGGGCTTCGGCGACCGGGTCCTCATCGACGACCTGACCTTCACGCTGCCCCGCAACGGCATCGTCGGCGTGATCGGGCCCAACGGCGTCGGCAAGACGACGCTGTTCAAGATGCTCGTCGGCGAGGAGAAGCCGGACGACGGCGACATCAAGGTCGGGGAGACCGTCCAGGTGTCCTACGTCGAGCAGACCCGCAGCGGCATCGACCCGAAGAAGACGCTGTGGGAGGTCGTCTCCGACGGCCTCGACCACATCCAGGTCGGCAACGTCGAGATGCCCTCGCGCGCCTACGTGGCGGCCTTCGGGTTCAAGGGCCCGGACCAGCAGAAGCCGGCCGGCGTGCTGTCCGGTGGGGAGCGGAACCGCCTCAACCTCGCCTTGACCCTCAAGCAGGGGGGCAACCTGCTCCTGCTCGACGAGCCGACCAACGACCTCGACACCGAGACGCTGACCAGCCTCGAGGGAGCGCTGCTCGAGTTCCCCGGCTGCGCCGTGGTGGTCAGCCACGACCGGTGGTTCCTCGACCGCGTGGCGACGCACATCCTCGCCTACGAGGGCGACTCGAAGTGGTTCTGGTACGAGGGCAACTTCGGCGACTACGAGAAGAACAAGGTCGAGCGGCTCGGCCCCGAGGCGTCCCGCCCGCACCGCGCCACGTACCGCAAGCTCACCCGCGACTGAGCTGCGGTCGCGGTCGACCCGCGGCGGACCCACGACCGGCCGGCCGGAGTACTGCTCCGGCCGGCCGGTCGCCGTCCCGGTCCGACCGCCCCGCCGCGGCCGTGATCTCGGAGATGTCGCCGCGCCGGGGCGGGCGTGTCCCCGGGCAAGAACTCCGAGATCACGGACGGGTCAGGGCACGAACCGGGCGACCAGCGCCCGCTGCCAGGGCGTCTCCACCGCCCGGCGGCGGTAGCGCGCCCGGACGAAGGCCACCGCGTCCTGCGCGGGGACGCCGTCCAGCACGGCCAGGCAGGCCAGCGCCGTCCCCGTGCGGCCGGTGCCGCCGTGGCAGGCGATCTCCACCCGCTCCGCGGCCGAGCGCTCCCACGCCGCGCGCAGCGCCTCCCGCAGGGCGGCGGGGTCCGCGGGCAGCGCGAAGTCCCGCCAGCGCACCCACAGGCTCTCCGCGGCCGGCCCGGTCACCGGTCGCCCCGCCAGGTACACCCCCAGCGCGACCGGCCCGCCCGTCGGTTCCCGCAGCGCCCGGCCCCGCACCCGGCGGCCCGAGGGCAGCTCGAGCACACCGGGGAGCGCGGCGTCCCACGGCCCGTCCGCACCGTGGAGCGCGGCGTCCTCCGGCCCGTCCACGACGCCACCGTAGGCCGGTGCCTGCGCGGGGCCGGGAGGCGGTGCGGCACAGTGTCGGCCGTGAGGCACACGGTGCAGGTCCCGATGCGCTGGTCGGACATGGACGCCTACCAGCACATCAACAACGTCGCCTTCCTCGGCTACTTCGAGATGGCCCGCGTCAGCCTGCTCTTCGAGCACCCCACCCACGACGAGCGCACCGGCATGCGCCGCGGGCTCGTCGTGGCCGCCCACGACATCCAGTACAAGCGCTCGGTGGTCTACGACGCCGAGCCGCTGGAGGTGCAGATCTGGGTCTCCGGGATCCGCGCGGCGTCCTTCACCTGCCACTACGAGGTCTTCGACCACGGCCGGCTGGCGGTCACCGGCAGCACCCTGCTGGCGCCCTTCGACTTCGCCCTGCAGCGGCCCCGCCGGCTCACGCCGGGGGAGAAGGAGTTCCTCGCCCGCTGGGGCGACGAGCCCGCCACCTGAGGGCCCCCTGGCGGGGCGGCCCGGGACCGGCGGGGGCGCGGCTCAGGAGCGGTACCCGGAACCGGCCGGCGCCCCGGCCACCACGCCGGAGCCCGCGTGCATCCAGTCCCGCGGCGGCGCGGTCTCCACCACCCGCTTGCCGAGCGGGAACAGCCCCACGGCGGCCAGCTTGAACGAGGCGATGCCGAAGGGGATCCCGATGATCGTCAGGCAGAAGCCGATGCCCGCGACGACGTGGATCAGCGCCAGCCACCAGCCCGCGACGAGGAACCACAGCAGGTTGCCGACCGCCGAGGCCACCCCCGCGCCCGGCGCGGGGACGGTGGTGCGCCCGAACGGCCACAGCACGAAGAAGGCCAGCCGGAACGCGGCGATGCCGAAGGGGATCGTGACGACCAGCAGGCAGGCGATCAGCCCGGCGACCGCGTAGGCCAGCGCCAGGATCCAGCCCTGCAGCACCAGCCAGACGACGTTGAGCAGCAGTCGGAGGGTGTCCACACCTGTTCCACGCCCGGCGCCGGAGCGGGGTTCCGCGCCCGTCACGGCCCCCGGACGACGACGGGCCCCGCGCCTCCGTGAGAGGGGGGCGGGGCCCGTCGAGGACCGTCTCAGCGGCGCCGCTGCGCCACCCGCCACGCGGTGCCGAGCACGGCCGCGGCCACCGCGGCCTTCACCAGCCCGCCGAGGATGAAGGGGTAGAAGCCGGCGTCCAGCGCCTGAGACGCGGTCATCCCGGTGCTCAGTGCCAGCCACGGCACGCCCACCGCGAAGATCACGGCCTGGCCGGCGACGAACAGCGGCACCGCCTTGAGCGGGGTGCGGTCGGCGCCGCGCCGCGCCGCCAGGCCGATCAGGCAGGCCGCCGGGATGAAGCCGACGACGTAGCCGCCCGTCGCACCGAACACGACGTCCCACCCGCCGCTGGCCTCCGAGTAGAAGGGCAGGCCGACCAGCGCGCTGAGGATGTAGAACACCTGGACCGCGACGCCGCGCACCGGGCCCAGGCTGGCCGCGACGAGCACCACGGCCAGCGTCTGGCCGGTGATCGGCACGGGCGACCCCGGCACCGGCACCGACACCTGCGCCAGCAGCGCGGTGAACAGGACCCCGGCGGCCACGAGCGCGGCGTTGCGCGCCCGGACGGCGGGCAGCAGGTCGGCGAGGACGAGCGGGCGGGACGGCAGCGCCGGCACGGATGCGGTGGCCAAGGATCCTCCTGCGGCTCGGGCGGCACCCGGGGTCGGGCGCCGTCGGTCGCCGGTGAGTCTGCCCCATCCCCGTGCCCGGCGGCACCGCCGGGCACGGGGGACGGCGCCGGGCGCGGTCAGGCGCGCAGCCACACCGCCACGTCGGTGCCGACCTCTCCCGCGGAGACGTCCGCGCTGGCCAGCAGCACCTCACCCTCCGGGACGGGCACCGGGCTCCCGGAGAGGTTGACCAGGCAGACCAGCCCCCCGGCACGGCGGAAGGCCAGGCAGCCCTCGGGCGCGGGCAACCACTCCAGCGACCCACCCGAGGCCGCCGACGCCCGCAGCCGCAGCGCAGTCCGGTACAGCGACAGCATCGAACCGGGGTCGGCGGCCTGGGCCTCCGCGGTCAGCCCCGCCCACCCCTCGGGCATGGGCAGCCAGGTGTCCCGGCCGGTCGAGAAGCCGTAGGGCGGCTCGGTGCCCGACCACGGCACCGGGATGCGGCAGGCGTCCCGGCCGCGCTCGGTCCGGCCCGAGCGCTCCCAGATCGGGTCCTGCAGCACCTCGTCCGGAAGCTCGACGTCCGGCATGCCGAGCTCGTCGCCGTTGTAGAGGTACGCCGCCCCCGGCAGGGCCAGCTGCAGCAGGGCCGCGGCGCGGGCCCGCCGGGTCCCGACCTCCCCGCCCCCGTAGCGGGTGACGTGCCGGGGGCGGTCGTGGTTGGACAGCACCCAGCAGGCCGGCGCCGGGGTGTCGGCGACGGTGGCCAGCGAGTGGACGACGGCGTCCCGCAGGGCGGGGACCGACCACTCGGCGGTCAGCAGCTTGAAGTTGAAGGCCAGCTGCAGCTCCCCGGGCCGCAGGTACTGCGCCAGCCGGGCGTCCTCGGAGACCCAGACCTCGCCGACGGCCATCCGGCCCGGGTAGGCGTCCAGCACGGCGCGGATCCGCCGGTGCACGTCGTGCACGGCGTCCTGGTCGAAGCGGTGGTCGCCCGGGCCGTGGTCGGCGAGCAGCCCGGTGTCCTCCATCGGCAGCATGTCGGGCAGCCCGTCGGGCTTGGCCATGCCGTGGGCGACGTCGATCCGGAACCCGTCCACGCCGCGGTCGAGCCAGAACCGCATCGTCGTCTCGAGGTCGTCGAGGACCTCGGGGTTGGTGAAGTCCAGGTCGGGCTGCTCGGGGGCGAACAGGTGCAGGTACCACTGCCCGTCGGGGACCCGCGACCACGCCGGGCCGCCGAACACCGACGGCCAGTTGTTCGGCGGCTCCGCGCCGTCGGGGCCGCGACCGTCGCGGAACAGGTAGCGCGCCCGCTCGCGGGACCCGGGGCCGGCGGCGAGGGCGGCCTCGAACCACTCGTGCTGGTGCGAGCTGTGGTTGGGGACCAGGTCGACGGTCACCCGCAACCCGGCGGCGTGCGCCTCGGCCAGCAGCGCGTCGAACTCGGCGAGGTCGCCGAACACCGGCTCGACGTCGCGCGGGTCGGCCACGTCGTAGCCGTGGTCGGCCATCGGGGAGGGGTAGAACGGCGTGATCCACAGCGCGTCGACGCCGAGCTCCACCAGGTGCGGCAGGCGGGCGCGGATCCCGGCCAGGTCGCCCACGCCGTCGCCGTTCCCGTCGGCGAAGCTGCGGATGTAGACCTGGTAGAAGACCGCGTCGCGCCACCAGTCGACGTCGGTGCGGCGGGGGGCGACCAGGCCAGGGGTCAGGGCGGTGTCCGGGTTCACCGGTCTCCTCGGTGGAAGGACCTCGGCCTCCTCACCCCTCGCACGCTCGGGGCGAGCCTCGGGCCGAGGCGGGGGGACGGGGGTCCTGCTACAGGGGGGAGAGGCCGCCGGGCGCGTCGTCGGGCCAGCGGTTCTGCATGCTGCGGGCGGCCATCTCCAGGTACCCCCACAGTGTGGCGTCCTGCGCGGCGGGCAGGTCGAGGGAGTCCACCGCGGCGCGCATGTGCTCGAGCCAGGCGTCCCGCTCGACCGGGCCGATGGCGAACGGCGCGTGCCGCATCCGCAGCCGGGGGTGCCCGCGTTGGTCGGAGTAGGTGGTCGGCCCGCCCCAGTACTGCTCCAGGAAGGCGCGCAGCCGGGCCTCGGCGCCGGCCCAGTCGTCCTGGGGGTAGAGCGGCGCGAGGCGGGGATCGGTGCGGACGCCGGCGTAGAAGCGGGCGACGAGCCGGGCGAAGGTCGGGGCGCCGCCGACCTCCTCGTAGAAGGTCCGCGCCGAGGGCAGGGTCCGGCCGGGGTCGCTCACGGTACCGATCGTCCCGCAGCCCGGGCCCCGGCTGCCATGTGACCCTGGGCTCGGACGTAGCCGAGCAGCGGGACGACGACGGCCACCAGCCCGAGCGCCCCGATGACCGCGACGACCTCGGAGGGCGCGAGCCGCTCCGCGACGAGGCCGGCGGCGAGCACACCGATGCCCTGGACGCCGTAGAGCCCGCTGACCGCGACGCCGAAGGCGCGCCCGCGGTAGGCGGCCGGCACGGCCTGCACGAACGCCACGTTCAGCGGGATCGACCAGGCCGCCCCGAGCCCGGCGACGAACATCAGGGCCACCACCACCAGGTAGGTGCCCCGGCCCGGCTCGGCCCAGGTGGCCACCAGCCCGGCGAGCAGGATCGGCGCGAGCGACAGCACCACCAGCGGCGGCACCAGCCGCTCGCGCAGGTGCGGCGGGACCAGCCGGGCGATCACCAGCCCGCCGAGCGTGGCCCCCAGCGGGTTGGCCGCCAGCAGCACCCCGACCTCGGCGGCGCGCTGGTCCAGCTGGTCGACCAGCGGCGCGGCGATGCCCTCGGCCGCGTTGGCGAACAGGGTGCCGACCCAGGTGAGCGCGATGATCGTCCGGAGCCGGGCCGAGCGGCCGATCAGCCGCAGCCCCTGGCCGGTGTCCCGCCAGACCGACCGGGGTCCGGCGTCCTCCTCCTCCACGGCCGGGGCCGGGCGCCGCTGCAGCCGCGCGCCGAGCCAGACGGCCGAGAGCACGAAGGTGCCCGCGTCGAGGAGCAGCACCAGCGACGGCGACAGCAGCGTGATGAGCGCGCCCGCGAGCACGAACCCGACGACCTGCGAGACCTGCCCGCAGACGTTGGTCAGGGAGGTGGCGACGGCGTAGCGGTCCCCGGTGAGGACGTCGGCCATCAGCGCCGAGCGCGCCGAGTCGAACGGGGGCGCGCAGACCGCGACCAGCAGGAGCAGGCCGAGCAGCACCGGCAGCGGGGTGCCGGGGATGGCCATGCCGGTGACCAGCAGGGCGCGCAGCACGTCGCTGGCGATCAGCACCCGGTGCCGCGGCAGCCGGTCGGCCAGCGTGGACAGCAGCGGCCCGCCGAGCAGCCAGGGCAGGTAGCTGATGCCGAAGGTGATCGCGGAGAGCAGGGGGGAGGACGTCCGCTGGTAGACCAGCACGGTCAGGGCGACGCGGGCCAGTTCGTCGCCGATCGTCGACAGCAGGTACGTGCCGAACAGCGGCCGGAACTCCGGTACGGCGAAGACCTCGCGGAAGGTGGCCGGCCGCCGACCCGGGACGTCGTCGGTCACGGCGAGCCCGCGGCCGCGGCGGGGACCGCGCCCAGCAGCGGCAGCGGCGTCCGGATGCCCTCGGCGACGAACCGCTCCTTCAGCCGCAGCCGCAGCTCGCGGCCGACCTGCCACTGGTCGGCGTTGGTGCTGCGCACCTGCACCCGCATGAGCACCGCCTCGGTGGTGATCTGCTCGACCCCGAGCGACTCCGGCGGCGCCAGCAGCACCGCGGCCCACCCGTCCTCGCCGTACATGGCGTCGGCGACCTCCTGCATGAGCTCCCGGCAGCGCTCGAGGTCGGTGTCGTGGGCCACCGGCATGTCGATCACGACCTGCGCGTAGCCCTGGCTCTTGTTGCCGACGCGGAGCACCTCGCCGTTGCGGGCGTACCAGACCACCCCGTTGACGTCGCGCAACCGGGTCGTCCGCAGCCCCACGGCCTCCACGGTGCCACGCGCCTCCCCGAGGTCGACCACGTCCCCGACGCCGTACTGGTCCTCCAGGATGATGCCGATGCCGGCGATGAAGTCCTTGACCAGGTTCTGCGCGCCGAAGCCGAGGGCCACGCCCACGACACCGGCGCTGGCGAGGATCGGCGCCAGGTTGATGCCGAGCTCGCCGAGCACGAGGACGACGGCGATGCCGGTCACCACCATCGACGCGCAGCTGCGCAGCACCGACCCGATGGCCTCGGCGCGCTGGGTGCGGCGGGCCGTGACCGGCTCCGGGGTGTCCCCGGGCACGGTGGAGCGCGGCCGCCGCGGGCGCAGGACCGCCGGCACGGCGCCGGTCGCCGTCCGCTCGGTGAGCCGGCGGATCGCCCGGTGGGCGAGCAGCCGGACGAGCACCGCGACGAGCAGGATGACGGCGATGCGCGCCGGCGTGGCCACCAGCGTGTCGGCGTTGGCCGCCAGCCAGTCGAGCCCGGCGAGGTCGTAGACCCGGGCGCACAGCGTGGTGGGGTCGTCCACGCAGTCGGGGACCGTGTCCGCCAGCCCCCCGTCCCCGGCGGCGACCACGCTCAGTGAGGATCTCATCACGGACGATCCTCTCAGGTCGGAGGGCCCGCGTCAGCGCTTTGTGACAGGAGTGCCACCGCCGCGGGGGCGGCGCCCGCACCCGCGTGCCGGGCGGTCCCCGTGGCGGGCGATCTCGGCGCACCCGATCGGGTGTGCCCGACCGTGGGCGGGTGCGGTGCCGTCCGGCGCCTCCCTAGCGTGCGGCCCGAGTCCGCCGCCGACCGGCGCGGACCGGGAGTCCTGGAGGACCCGTGCGCCGCTCGTTGCTCAGCCTCACCCTCGCCGGGGCCGCCCTGCTCACCGCCTGCGGCGCCGAGGAGGCGGCGCCGGCCGCGCCGGGGGCCGCGACCGCGGAGGGCGGCACGACCGCCGTCCGCCTCGGCGCCATCCCCATCGTGGACGTGGCCCCGGTCTACCTGGCCCAGGAGCAGGGCATCTTCGCCGAGCACGGCCTCGAGGTGGAGCCGTTCCTGGCGCAGGGCGGGGCGGCGATCGTGCCGGCGGTCATGAACGGCGAGGCGCAGTTCGGCTTCTCCAACGTCACCAGCCTGCTGCAGGCCGAGGCGCGCGGCGTGCCGCTCGGCCTGGTCGCGCCGGGGGCCGGGCCGACCGGCGACCCCCGGGCGGACTACGCGCTGGTCCTGGTGGCCGGCGACAGCCCGTACCGCACGGCGGCCGACCTCGAGGGCGGCCGCGTCGGCATCAACACGATCAACAACATCAGCGACACCGTGGTGCGGGAGAGCGTGCGGCAGGCCGGGGGCGACCCCAGCGGCATCGAGTTCGTCGAGATCCCCTTCCCCGACATGGTCGCCGCGGTCGCCTCCGGCCAGGTCGACGCCGCCTTCGTGGTCGAGCCCTTCGCGACCCTCGGCGCGGCCCAGGGCCTGCGCCCGGTCGCGGCGCCCTACACCGAGACCGCCGAGGGCCTCACCGTCGCCGGCTACTTCACCTCGGACCGGTACGCGGCCGAGAACCCCGACGTCGTGCGCCGCTTCGCGGCCGCCATGGCCGAGGCCAACGCCTACGCGCAGGCCAACCCCGACGCCGTCCGGGAGATCCTCGGCGCGTACACCAGCATCCCGCCGGAGGTGGCCGCGCAGCTGACGCTGCCGGACTTCCAGACCGAGGTCGACGAGGACTCCGTGGCCCGGCTGCTCGAGCTCGGGGAGCAGGACGGGATCATCGAGGGCGACGTCGAGGTCGCCGACGTCCTCACCGACGTCGGCTGATCGCCGGGTCGCGGGTCACGATGCGGTCGAGATCCGAGGCTCCGCGTTGACGGTCGTCGTCCGGGCTGCCTAACGTCGCCCGACCCGTCGGCCCCTGTCCGGGGGCGGCGGCGCGGGAGGACGAGGAGGAGCGCGTGCGACGAGGGACGTGGACGAGCCTGGCCGTGGCCGGTGCACTGGTGCTGGCCGGCTGCGGCGGGGACGACGGGGGGACGGCCTCCGGTGGCGGGGGCGAGGGGGCCGGGGACGGCGGTACGACCTCGATCCGCGTCGGGGCGATCCCGATCGTCGACGTCGCCCCGCTGTACCTGGGCATCGAGCAGGGGATCTTCGCCGACGCCGGGCTGGAGGTGGAGCCGTTCCTCGCCCAGGGCGGGGCGGCGATCGTGCCCGCGGTCGTCAACGGCGAGGCGCAGTTCGGCTTCTCCAACATCACCAGCCTGCTGCAGGCCGAGGCGCGCGGCGTCCCGCTCGGCCTGGTCGCGCCGGGCCCCGGCGCGACGGGCGACCCCGCCGAGGACTTCGCCGGGGTGATCGTGCCGGCCGACAGCCCGGTGCAGTCGGCGGCCGACCTGGCCGGCCTGCGGGTGGCGATCAACTCGATCAACAACATCAGCGACACCGTGGTGCGGGAGAGCGTGCGGCAGGCCGGGGGTGACCCCAGCGGCATCGAGTTCGTCGAGATCCCCTTCCCCGACATGGTCGCCGCGGTCAGCTCCGGGCAGGTCGACGCCGCCTTCGCCGTGGAGCCGTTCGCCACGCTGGGCGAGAGCCAGGGCCTGCGGGTGGTCTCCTCGCCGTACACCGAGACCGACGACGACCTGAGCGTGGCCGGCTACTTCACCTCCGACCAGTACGCCGCGGAGAACCCCGAGGTCGTGCAGGCGTTCGCCGACGCCATGGTCGAGGCCCAGCAGTACGCGCAGGACAACCCCGACGCCGTCCGCGAGGTGCTGGGCACCTACACCCAGATCCCCGCCGAGGTCGCCCAGCAGCTCACCCTGCCGACCTTCCAGACGGAGCTGAACCGGGAGTCGATCGAGCGGCTGCTCGAGCTCGGGGAGCAGGACGGGATCATCGAGGGCGAGGTCGACCTCGAGGCGATCTACGCCGAGACCGACTGACGCACCCCGCCCGCCGGGCCCCGCACCGCCGTCGCGGTGCGGGGCCCGCGCGTTCCCGCCCCCGGAGGGGCGCACCGGTCCGGGGGCTCCAGGACACGATGCGGTCACGAGGGCCGGGTCGGGCCGGCCGGCGTCCGTACCGTGTCCACGGGCCGCGCGTGAGCGCGGTCACGGCGGCCGGTGGAGGTCGCCGCCCGAGCGGGAAGCGTGGAGGACCGAGTGCGCCGGACCCTGATGACCCTCACCGTCGCCGGCAGCGTGCTGCTGGCCGGCTGCGGGGGTGCGGACGAGGAGGCTCCCGAGGCCGGTGGCGGGGGAGCCGCGGCCGAGGACTGCGGCGAGGTCGACGCCAGCATCCGCGTGGGCGCCATCCCGATCGTCGACGTCGCCCCGCTGTACCTGGGCATCGAGCAGGGGATCTTCGCCGACGCCGGGCTGGAGGTGGAGGCGTTCCTCGCCCAGGGCGGGGCGGCGATCGTGCCCGCGGTCGTCAACGGCGAGGCCCAGTTCGGGGTCTCCAACGTCACCAGCCTGCTGCAGGCCGAGGGCAGGGGCGTCCCCCTGGCGCTGGTGGCGCCGAACTCGGGGGCCAGCGGCAACGCCGAGGACGACTACGCGGCGGTCATCGTCGCCGGGGACAGCCCCTACCAGACCGCCGCGGACCTCGACGGCGCGCGGATCGGGATCAACTCGATCAACAACATCAGCGACACCGTGGTGCGGGAGAGCGTGCGGCAGGCCGGGGGCGACCCGGACTCGATCGAGTTCGTCGAGATCCCCTTCCCGGACATGGTGTCCGCGGTCAGCTCCGGGCAGGTCGACGGCGTCTTCGCCGTCGAGCCGTTCGTCACGCTCGGCGAGCGGGCCGGGCTGCGCGCGATCTCGGCCCCCTACACCGAGACCGCCGAGGACCTGCTCGTGGCCGGGTGGTTCACCTCCGACCAGTACGTGCAGGAGGAGCCCTGCGTGGTGCAGGCCTTCGCCGACGCCATGGTCGAGGCCCAGCAGTACGCGCAGGACAACCCCGACGCCGTCCGCGAGGTGCTGGGCACCTACACCCAGATCCCGCCGGACGTCGCGCAGGAGCTGACGCTGCCGGCCTACCCGACCGAGATCAACCGGGAGTCGGTCGAGCGGCTGCTCGAGCTCGGGGAGCAGGACGGCATCGTCGAGGGCGAGGTCGACCTCGACAACCTGGTCGTCGAGTCCGACTGAGGGAGGACCCTCCTCCTCCCCACCGCTCGCAGGCTCGGGGCGGGCCCCGGGAGAGGGCCGACCCCCTCCCCGCCCCGTGCAGGTCCGGGGCGGGGAGGGAGGGGCCGCCGGCGGTCAGCCGGTCAGGCCGGTGTGCGCGGCCAGGAACGCCAGCTGGTCGGCGGCCAGGCCGACCGTGCGGCTGACCGCCCGCGCCCCGTGCCCGACCGAGGTCTCGCGGCGCAGCAGCACCGGCGCGTCGGAGGCGGTCGCGTGCTGCAGCGCCGCCGCCAGCTTCCGCGCGTGCAGCGGGTCCACCCGGGTGTCGGACTCGAAGGTCGTGAACAGCACCGCCGGGTAGTCGGTGCCCTCGACCACCCGGTGGTAGGGGGAGTAGCCCAGCAGCCAGCCGAGCTCCTCCGGGTCGTCGGCGGTGCCGTACTCGTCGTTCCAGGTCCGGCCCAGGCCGAAGCGCTCGTAGCGCACCATGTCCAGCAGCGGGGCGCTGCAGACGACCGCGGCGGCGAGGTCGGGCCGCTGGGTGAGCGTCGCGCCGACCAGCAGACCGCCGTTCGACCCGCCCATCACCGCCAGCTGCCCGTGCGTCGTCCAGCACTCGGCGACCAGGTGCTCGCCGGCGGCGGCGAAGTCGTCGAAGACGTTCTGCTTGCGCTCGCGCATCCCGGCGCGGTGCCACTCCTCGCCGTGCTCCGAGCCACCGCGGAGGTTGGCCACCGCCCACACCCCGCCCGCGGCGACCCAGGCCAGCGCCTGGGCCGAGTAGGCGGGGGTGAGGGCGACGTCGAACCCGCCGTAGCCGTACAGGACCGCCGGCCGCGGGGTCCCCGGCCGGCCGTTCCCGGAGAGGACGAACAGGTGCACCGGGGTGCCGTCGGCGGAGGTCGCGTGGGTCTCGACGACCTGCACGGCCGGGACCTCGCCGGCCACCGGGGCCCGCTCGTCCGGCGCGAGGTCGGCCGGGCGGGCGGCGTCCCAGCGCAGCACCGACGGCGGGGTGGCGAAGTCGGTGAACCCGACCCACGCCGTCGTCCCGCCCTCGGGCGGCGCGCTCACGCCGGAGACGCTGCCCGGCGGCAGCGCGGTCACGTCGGCGCGGCGGCCCGATCCGTCGCCGGCCCACACCGACAGCCGGTCGGTGGCGTCCACCGAGTGCACGGCGAGCACCTGCAGGCCGCCGTCCGGCCCGTCGACCAGGGCCGCGTCGGAGAGGACGCCGTCCTCCTGCTCGGGGACGACGTCCCGCCAGGCGCTCGGCTCCCAGGTCGCCGGGTCCGCCGGGTCGGCCACGGCCAGCCGCCAGCGCGGGGTCCCGCGGTCGCTCATCAGCCAGAGCCGGCCGTCGCGGGCCACCCAGGCGGCGGTCTGCGCGTCGACGCCGACCTGCAGGGGCTGCAGCGCGCCGTCCCCGCCGAGGTCGGCCAGCCAGACGTCGTCGCGCGGGGCCGTGCCGGCCGAGGCGGAGACGACCAGCCAGCGGCCGTCGCGGCTGGTGCGCACCCCGTAGTAGTTGGTCGGGTCCAGCCCCTCCCCGTGCACCAGGACGTCCTCGGCGGGGTCGGTGCCCACGCGGTGGCGCCACACCCGGCGGTGGAACTGCTCCTCCCCGGACGGCACCTGGTCGGGGGCCAGCCGCCGGACGTAGAACAGCTCCCCGCCCCCGGGCAGCCACGCCACGGGGGAGTAGCGGCAGCGGTCGACCGGCCCGTCGAGCAGGTCGCCGGTGGCCACGTCCAGCACGTGCAGCCGGGACTCCTCGTCGCCGCCGGTGGAGAGCTGGTAGGCCAGCCGGTCGCCCTCCCAGGACGGCGACCAGGCGTCGAGCGTCGTGGTCCCCGTCGGGTCCAGCGCCATCGGGTCGACCAGCACCCGGGTGCTGCCGTCGGCCTCGCGGACCCGCAGCACCGCGTGCTCCTGGCCGGGGTCGCGGCGGGTGGAGAAGGACCGGCCGCCCCGGTGCACGGGCACGCCGACCGCGCCGGCGTGCACCAGCTCCTCGAGCCGCCGGGCGAAGGCCGGGCGCAGCGGCAGCCCGTCCAGCGCCTCGGCGGTGAGCGCGTCCTGGGCCTCGGTCCAGGCCGCGGTCCGCGGGTCGGCGGGGTCCTCCAGCCAGCGGTAGGGGTCGGCGACGGGGTGGCCGTGCAGGTGCTCGACGAGGTCGAGCCGCGGGGCGTCGGGGTAGCGCACGGGAGGCACGGTAGCGACGGCGGGGCACCCGGTCGGTACCGCACGCGAGCGCGCGCCCGCACTCGCAGGTCAGAATGGGGTCGCCCGCGGGCCGCACTGCACCCGGCGCGCGGTCGGCGGGCACCGGAGGTGCTCCGTGCCGCGATCCCACCCCGGGTCGCCCGCAGGCCAGCCAGGTCCGCGGCGCGACTCCCCACCCCGGCCCCGCACGCCTGTCCCGGCGCGGGCCACGACGGCAGCCACGCTGCTGCTCAACGCCACGTACGAACCGTTGTGCGTGGTCTCCAGCCGGCGCGCGATCGTGCTGGTGCTGACCGAGAAGGCGGTGTCGGTCGACTCGGCCGCCGACGTCGTCCACGCCGAGACGGTGGCCGTCCCGGTCCCGGTCGTCGTCCGGCTCACCCGCTACGTGCGCGTCCCCTACACCGCCCAGGTGCCGCTGTCCCGGCGGGCGGTGTTCGCCCGCGACGGGTCCTCCTGCGTCTACTGCGGGGGGTCGGCGACCAGCATCGACCACGTCGTGCCCCGCAGCCGCGGGGGCACCCACACCTGGGACAACGTCGTGGCGGCCTGCCGGCGGTGCAACCACACGAAGGCCGACCGCTCGCTGGCCGAGCTCGGCTGGGAGCTGCCGCACCCGCCGCGGACCCCGAGCGGGGCGGCCTGGCGGCTGCTCGGCGCGCGCACCGTGGACCCCCGCTGGCGGGAGTGGCTCGGCATGCCCGAGAGCGTGAGCGCGTGACGTCGCCGGGGACCGCGCGGCGGCTGTGGGCGCTGGGCGAGCCGTACCACGCGCTCACCTACTTCGCCGACGAGTGCCGGACGGCCGGCGCCGACGCCGGCCTGCAGGGCTTCTGGCAGACCTACTTCGGGATGCGGGCCGCGCCCCTGGGCCCGGCCGGCCCCGAGCTGGTCACCGCGGTGTTCTACAACTTCGCGCCGGACTTCGTCGCCAAGCGGGTGCCGGCGGTCTGGTCGGCGGTGACGCCCGCGGCCGCGCTCGAGGCCCGGCTGGCGGGGGTCGACGGCGCCGTCCGCCGGGTGCTCGGCGACTGGGCCGGCTCGCCGGAGGCGGAGGAGACCGCCCGGCTGCTGGTGGAGGCCGCCGCGGCGGTCGACCTGCCCGGCCGGCCCCTGGCGGCGGCCAACGCGGGGCTGCCCGTCCCCGCGGAGCCGCACCTGGCCGCGTGGCAGGCGCTCACCACGCTGCGCGAGCACCGCGGGGACGGCCACAACGCCGCGCTGCTCCAGCGCGGCATCCCCGGTGCCGGCGGGCACGTGCTGGCCGCGGCCGCCGGCCGCACCGACCGGGAGTGGCTGCAGCGCGCCCGCGGGTGGGACGACGCGGCCTGGGACGCCGCCACCGCGGACCTCACCGCGCGCGGCTGGCTGGCCGGCGACGAGCTGTCCGCGGAGGGCGCGGCCATCGTGGCCGCGGTGGAGGCCGACACCGACCGCCTGGCGCTGGGCCCGTGGCAGGCGCTCGGCGACGCCGGCTGCGACCGGCTGGCCGAGCTGCTGGCGCCGGTGCGCCTGGCCGTGGTGGCCGGCGGGATGTGGCCCGACCGCAACCCGATCGGCGTCCCCGACCCCGCCTGACCGCGGCGACCCCGCCGATGATCAGGTGACCTGGTCATCGGCGGTCCTGGCTCACCACCGGAGGTGAGCCAGGACCGGCAACGGTGATCTGACCTGATCGTCGGCGGGGCCCGTCTCAGGTCACCCGGGAGCGCTCGGCCGGGTAGCTCTCGTGGGCGCCGGTGGCGAGCACCTCGCGCAGGCGGTCCACCGCGTCCCACACGTCGACGAACCGGGTGTAGAGCGGTGCCGGGCCCAGGCGCACGCGGTCCGGCGTCCGGAAGTCCGGCACCACCCCGTGGTCGACCAGCGCCCGGGTGAGCTGCCAGGCCTGCGGGTGGGCGAGGCTGACGTGCCCGCCGCGGCGGGCGGGGTCCCGGGGGGAGGCCAGCGCGACGCCGTGCGGGGCCAGCCAGGCGTCGGCCAGCGCGACGACCAGCTCGCCGAGCGCCCGGCCCTTGGCGGCCAGCCGGTCGACCCCGGCCTCGGCCACCAGGCGGACGCCCACCTCGACCGGGGCCAGGCCCAGCACCGGCGGGGTCCCCACGGCGAAGCGCTCGATGCCCGGCACCGGGTCGTAGGCCGGCCCCATCGCGAACTGGTCCCGCTGGCCGAACCAGCCCCAGATCGGCTGGCGCAGCGACTCCTGCAGTTCCCGCCGCACGTAGAGGAAGGCCGGCGCCCCGGGCCCGCCGTTGAGGTACTTGTACGTGCACCCGACGGCGAGGTCGGCACCGGCGGCGGCGAGGTCCACCGGCACCGCGCCGGCGGCGTGCGAGAGGTCCCAGACCACCAGCGCCCCGGCGTCCCGCGCCGCCTGCGTCACGGAGGCGACGTCGACCAGGGCGCCCGAGCGGTAGGCCACCGCGGAGAGGACGACGACGGCCACCCGCTCGTCCAGCGCCGCGGCCAGCACCGCCGGGTCCAGCCCCTCGTCGATGTCGGCCGGCACCTCCCGCACGGTCATCCCGCGTGCGGCGGCCACCCCGGCGACCACGTAGCGGTCGGTGGGGAAGTCGTCGGCGCAGCACACGAGCACGTCCCGCCCGGTGCGGGCGTCGGCGGCGGCCACGAGCAGCTTGTAGAGGTCGACGGTGGTCGAGTCGCCGACCAGCACCTCGCCGGGCCGGGCGCCGAGCACACCCTCGGCCAGCAGGTCGCCGATCCGGGTGGCCGCACCGATCCACGACGACCACGAGCCGATCAGCCCGCGGGCCCACTCCTGCTCGACCACCCGGGCCAGCGCGGCCGGCGTCTCGCGGGGCATCCGGCCGAGGGAGTTGCCGTCGAGGTAGAGCACGCCGTCCTCGCCGGCGCCCGCGAAGCGCGCGCGGAACCCGGCCAGCGGGTCGGCGTCGTCGAGGGCCGCGGCGGCGGCGCGGGTGAGGTCCACGCCGTCGTGTCTACCGGGTCCACGCCGGGCGCGGGCCGGGGGTGGACGCCAGCCACCAGGCGGCCGTGGCGGTGACCCCCAGGGCGGCGGCGAGCAGGAACGGGGCCTCGAGGCCGGCGCTCGACGCCAGCCACCCGCCGCCGAGGGCGCCGAGCGCGGCGGCGCCGTAGACGGCGATCCGCCAGGTCGCCGTCACCCGGCCCAGCAGCCCCCGGGGCACGACCCGCTGGCGCAGCCCCGCGGCGGCCACGTTCAGCAGGCCGAAGCCGGCGCTGGTGGTGACGACGACCGCGCCGGCCGACCACCACCCGGGCGCGACCGCCAGCAGGCACGGGGTCGCGGTGGCCAGCAGCGCCCCGGCGGCGACCACCCCGCGGTGCCGCCGGCCACCGACCAGCCGGTCGGCGAGCAGGGCGCCGGCCAGCCCACCACCCGCGCCCAGCGCCAGCAGCCCGCCGAAGCCGACCGCCCCCAGCCCCAGGCGCTGCTCGGCGTAGAGGACGAAGACGGCGAACCAGGCGCTGTCGGCCAGCGCGACGACCGCGACGGCGCCGACCAGCACCCGCAGCAGCCGGTCGCCGGCCAGCCACCGCAACCCCGCGCCGGCGCCACGGGGCGGGCCGGCCCCCGGCCCCTCGGGCGCGGCGGCCGCCGACAGGACGGCGGCCGGCACCGACAGCACCAGCAGGACGGCGACCGCGGTGACCGCGCCGTTGACGAGGAAGGGCAGCGCCGCCCCCGCGGCGAACAGCAGCCCGCCCACCAGCGGGCCGACGAACTCGTTGCCGACGAGGGTGCCCGCGACCAGCCGGCCGTTGGCCCGCTCCAGCAGCGCCGTGGGCACCAGCCGGGGGACGGCGGTCTCGGTCGCGACGTCGCGGACGGTCTCGGCGACCCCGAGCAGGACGGCCGCGACCGCGACGGCGGGCACGGTCGCGCGGTCGGCCACCAGCAGCACCACCAGGGCGAGCAGCACCAGCACCCGGCCGCCGTCGGCGAGCGGCAGCAGCACCCGGGCGCCGTGCCGGTCGGCCAGCACGCCGGCCACCGGACCGGTGAGCAGCCACGGCAGCGTCCCGGCCGCCGCGACGGCGCCGACGGCGAGCGGGTCCCCGGACAGCGACGCCGCGAGGAGGGGGAAGGCGGCCAGCCGGATGCCGTCACCGAGGTTGACCAGCACCGCGGCGGACCAGAACGTCCAGAACGGGCGGCCCAGCCTCACGCGGGGAGGCTAGCGTCGGCGGGCGTGACCCAGCTGCACGACCTGACCGCGCTCGAGCAGGCCGCCGCCGTCCGCGCCGGGGAGACCGGCCCCGTGGAGCTCGTCGAGCACGCGCTGCGGCGGATCGAGGACCTCGACGGCGGGCTCGGTGCCTTCCTCACCGTGACCCCCGACCGGGCGCTGGCCGCCGCCCGGCGGGCCGAGCACCGGCTGGCGCGGGGCGGGGACCTCCCGCCGCTGCTGGGCGTCCCCACCGCGATCAAGGACCTCAACAACACCGCCGGCGTCCGGACGACGTTCGGCTCGGCGCTGTTCGCCGACAACGTGGCCACGGTGGACGACGCCGTCGTCACCAAGCTCGCGGCGGCGGGGACGATCAGCGTGGGCAAGACGAACACGCCCGAGTTCGGCTTCCCCTGCTACACCGACAACGCCCTCGCCGGGCCGGCCCGCTGCCCGTGGGACCGCTCGCGGCTGGCCGGGGGGTCCAGCGGCGGGGCCGCGGTCGCGGTGGCCGCCGGGATGCTGCCGGTCGCCCAGGGCAGCGACGGCGGCGGCTCGATCCGCATCCCGGCCAGCATCAACGGGCTGTACGGCATCAAGCCCAGCCGCGGCCGGGTCAGCAACGCCCCGCTCGGCGGCGACGTCACCGGCCTGGGCACCAACGGGCCGATCGCCCGCACGGTGCGCGACGCCGCCGCGCTCCTCGACGCGATGGCCGGCCCCGTGCTCGGGGACGCCACCTGGGCGCCCCCGCTCCCGCCGGGGGAGACCTTCCTCGGCTGCGCCGACCGGCCGGTGGGCCGGCTGCGGATCGGCCGGCACCTGGAGTCCCCCATGCCCGACGCCGTCCTCGACCCCGACGTGCAGGCGGCCCTGGACGACGCCACCACCCTGCTCACCGACCTCGGGCACGAGGTCGAGGACGTCCCCGGCGGGCTGCTCGGGCCGGACGTGCTCGCCGCCTTCGAGCGGGCCTGGACGCTCTCGGGCACCCTGCTGCCCGTGCCGCCCGAGCGCGCGCACGAGCTGCGCCCGCTCACCCGCGAGCTGCGCTCCCGCGGCCTGGCGCTGTCGGCCCAGGCGGCGATGGAGGCGCTCACCGCCCTCCGGCTGTTCTCCCGCCGGTTCCTGCACGCCACCCGCCGCTTCGACGTCCTCGTCGCGCCGGTCACCACGACGACGCCCCGGCCGCTGGGCTGGTTCGACGCCGACGGCGACGGCGCGGCGGACTTCGAGCGGCAGAAGCGGTACGCCGCCTTCACCGCGGTCTTCAACGTCACCGGCCAGCCGGCGGTCAGCGTGCCGCTGCACTGGACGCCGGAGAACCTCCCCGTCGGCACCATGCTCGTCGGCCGCCCCGCCGACGAGGCGACGCTCGTCGCGCTCTCCGCACAGCTCGAGGCGGCCCGCCCGTGGGCGCACCGCCACCCGCCCGGGTGGGCCTGAACGGGGGGCCGGGCGCGCCAGCCGGTAGGTTGGGGCTGTGACCGTCGTCGAGACACTCCTCGTCTTCGTCGGGGCCCCGCTGGCCGTCATCCTGGTCTTCTGGGCGCTGATCTACCTGCCCGGGGGGCGGCGGCGGAAGCTCCGCTACAAGCCGGGTCAGGCCTGGGAGTACGACCCCGTCTGGTACGAGCCGCACCCGGCCGGCGGCCCCGGTGGTGGTCACGGGACCGGCCCGGCCGCCGTCCCCGGCTCGGGCACCAGCGCCCTCGGCTCGTCGATGTACCCGGAGCAGCAGACCGAGCCCGGCGCGGGCGACGGTCACGCGCCGGCGCGCACGGCCGGGGCCACCGCGGTGGGGGCCGGCGGGCAGGCCGTCGTCGGCGGCCCGCTCGGCGGGGCCCGCGGCACCTGGTGACGACGTGACCTCGCCCGACCCCCGCACCCCGAGCGTCCCCGGAGACCGCCGATGACCAGCGCACTGGAAGTCACCTCGCACGACACCGCGACGAACGCCGGCACGCTGCCGACGCGCGACGAGCAGCCGGACGGCCCGACGATCTTCTCCGACCGGGAGCTGGCGCGGCTCGACGAGGCGCTGACCATGTCCTCCCGCGAGACCGGCCTGCGGTTCACCCTCTACATCGGCGACCTCGGGCCGCAGACCCGCACCTACGCCGAGGAGCTGTTCGCCCGCTCCGGCGGCCACCTGGCCGACTCGGTGCTGCTCGCGATCTCGCCCGGTCAGCGCGTGATCGAGGTCGTCACCGGGTCCGGGGCCGCGCGCCGGCTGCCCGACCGGGCCTGCGCCCTGGCGGTCCTCTCCATGACCAACGCCTTCGCCGGCGGGGACCTCGTCGGCGGCATCGTCAACGGGCTGCGCCAGCTCTCCGACCAGGCGGGGCACCCGCGCGGGCTGCACACCCACTGAGAGGACCCCGTCCTCCTCACCGGGGCAGGACCCCGCCCTCCCCGCCCCTCGCGGGCTCGCGGCGGTGCCCGGGACGGGCCGTGGGGCAGGCCGCCCCGCTGTGATCACGAGGTCCGGGAGGCGGCACACCGGTCCACGCCGGCGTGCCCCTTCCCGGACCTCGTGATCGCCGGGGCCAGGGGCCAGGGGCCGGGTCAGGCGGCCGCGGTGTCCCGCTCCCGCGCCCGCAGCGCCCGGGCGATGCCGTCCCGGCCCTCGGTGACCAGCCGCCGCAGCGGCGCCGGGTGCGACCCGTCGGCCAGCCACGCGTCGGCGGCCGCCACGGTGCGCTGCTCGACCACCGGCGGGAACAGGTACTGCACGGTGTTCTTGGCGATCTCGCCGGGGCGGCGCTCCCACATGGGGCCGCACTCGTTGAAGTAGCGCTCCACGTAGCCGGCGGTGAGCTCGCGCTGCGCCGGGTGCCAGAAGCCGGCCACCAGCGCCTCGTGCACGGCGTTGGGCACCGACGCGTCGTGGAAGGCCTGCTGCCAGGCCTCCGCCTTGGCCTCCGCGGTCGGGCGCAGCGCCCGCGCGGTCGCCGCGCGCCGGACCCCGGTGGCCGTGGCGTCCCGCTCGGCCTCGGCGGCGATCTCGGCGTCACCGGCCGCGCCGATCGCGATCAGGCCGTTGAGGAAGGCCCAGCGTGCGTCGGCGTCGACGGCGAGCCCCTCCACCGTCCGGGAACCGTCGAGCAGGCCGCGCAGCACCGCGGCGTGCTCCGCGGTCCGCGCCGCGGCCGCGAACGTCCGCGACCACTGCAGCTGCGCGTCGCTGCCGGGTTCGGCCGTCTCCAGCGCCTGCAGCGCCTTGTCGGCCAGCGCCCGCCACCCGGTGTCGGCCCAGGCGGGGTCGGCGTAGGACGTCAACGCCGACTGCACCCGCGCCAGCAGCGACTGGACGACGCTGATCTCGGTCTCGGCGTCGATGCCGGCGAGCACCAGGCGCACCCAGTCGCGGGCCGGCAGCTCGGCGTCCCGGGTCATGTCCCAGGCCGCCGACCAGCACAGCGCCCGGGCCAGCGAGTCGGGGATGTGGGCGATGGACCGCTGCAGCGTGGCCAGGGACCGCTCGTCGAGGCGCAGCTTGGCGTAGGTGAGGTCCTCGTCGTTGACCAGGACGAGGTCGGCCGCCGGGTGGCCGGCCAGCTCGGGGACCTCGGTGCGCTCGCCGTCGACGTCCAGCTCGACCCGGTGGGTGCGGGTCAGCCCCTCGGGCCCGGCGCTGTAGAGGCCGACGGCCAGCCGGTGCCGGCGCAGCACCGGGTGCTCGGGGACCGCCGTCTGCTCGATGGCGAAGGAGCGGTAGCGGCCGTCGTCGGACAGCTCGAGGACCGGGCGCAGGGTGTTGACCTGGCTGGTCTCCAGCCACTGCCGCGACCACTCCGACAGGTCGCGGCCGGTGGCCTCCGACAGCGGGTCGAGCAGGTCGGCCAGCGTGGTGTTGCCGTACTCGTGGGCCCGGAAGTAGCGGCGGATCCCGGCCAGGAACTCCTCCCGGCCGACGTAGGCCACCAGCTGCTTGAGCACCGAGGCGCCCTTGGCGTAGGTGATGCCGTCGAAGTTCACCTCGACCGCGGCCACGTCGACCATGTCGGCGGCCACCGGGTGGGTGGAGGGCAGCTGGTCCTGCGCGTAGGCCCAGGCCTTCTCGCTGTTGGCGAAGGTGGTCCAGGCGGTCGTGTACTCGGTCGCCTCGGCCTGGCACAGCACCGAGATGTAGGTGGCGAAGGACTCGTTGAGCCACAGGTCGTCCCACCAGCGCATGGTGACCAGGTCGCCGAACCACATGTGGGCCAGCTCGTGCAGCACCGTCTCGGCGCGCCGCTCGTAGCGGGCGCGGGTGGCCCGCGAACGGAACACGTAGTCCTCGAGGAAGGTGACCGCGCCGGCGTTCTCCATGGCCCCGGCGTTGAACTCGGGGACGAACAGCTGGTCGTACTTGTCGAACGGGTACGGGTAGTCGAAGACCCGCTGGTAGAAGTCGAAGCCCTGCTTGGTGACCCGGAAGAGCTCCTCGGGGTCGAGGTGCTGGGCCAGCGAGGCGCGGCAGTACAGCCCCAGCGGGATGCCCTCGTGCGAGTCGGTCACCCGGGCGTAGGGGCCGGCGACCAGGGCCAGCAGGTAGGTCGACAGCCGCTTGGTCGCCGCGAAGTGCACGAGCTGGGAGCCGCCGGGGCCGGCCTCGACGGTGCGCTCGCCGCTGTTGGAGACCACCTGCCAGTCGAACGGCGCGATGACGTGCACGGTGTACGTGGCCTTGAGGTCGGGCTGGTCGAAGCAGGTGAACACCCGCTTGGCATCGGCCGGCTCGAAGTGGGTGTAGAGGTAGACCTGCCCGTCCTCGGGGTCGACGAAGCGGTGCAGCCCCTCCCCGGAGTTGGAGTACCGGCAGTCGGCGTCCACCACGAGGGTGTTCTCGGCGGCCAGGCCGGGCAGCGGGAGGCCGCCCTCCTCGGTCCACGTGCCGACGTCGAGGGCCGCCCCGTTGAGGGTCGCCGAGCGCACCCGCTCGGCGACCAGGTCGATGAACGTGTCCGCCCCCGGCTCGCGGCAGGTGAAGTGCACCGTCGTCGTCGAGCGGAAGGTCCCCTCGCCCGGCCGGCCGGCGCCGTCGGTGAGGTCGAACTGGAGGTCGTAGCCCCCGACCGCCAGCAGGCGGGCTCGGGCGGCGGCGTTCTCGCGGGTCAGGTTCGGTACGGCCACGCCCGGCAGCCTCCCACGCGCCGCCGACACACCGTCGGTTGAGGGAACAACCACCTCCCCGGGCGGCTTGCCACGAGGGAGCACCGAACCCGACCTGCAGCGAGGAGACCCCATGACCGAGGCAGTGCAGAGCGCCCCCGTGAAGGCCCGCGTGGACTTCTGGTTCGACCCGTTGTGCCCGTGGGCCTGGCTGACCAGCCGCTGGGTGCTCGAGGCCGCCAAGGTCCGCGACATCGACCTGCACTGGCACGTCATGAGCCTGGCCGTGCTCAACCGCGGGCGGGACCTCCCCGCCGACTACCACGAGATGATGACCAAGGCCATCGGCCCGGTCCGGGTGGCCGTCGCCGCCGCCCAGCTGCACGGCGAAGAGGTCCTCGGTGACCTCTACACCGCCATGGGCACGCTGCGGCACCACGAGGGCGTCGAGATCGACGAGCTCGTCGTCCCCGCCCTGGAGCGGGTCGGCCTGCCGGCCTCCCTCGCCGAGGCCGCGACCTCCACCGACTACGACGAGGACCTGGAGAAGAGCCACCACGCCGGCATGGACCCCGTGGGGGACGACGTCGGGACCCCCGTCATGCACATCGACGGCGTGGCCTTCTTCGGCCCGGTGATCAGCAAGGTGCCCACCGGCGAGGAGGCCGGCCAGGCCTTCGACGGTGCCGTCCTGCTGGCCAACCTGCCGGACTTCTGGGAGCTCAAGCGCACCCGCACCTCCGGTCCCGACATGGCGTCGGTCCCGGCCGAGGCGCTGGAGCTGACCGGCCGCCGCTGACGTCCCGAGCGGGGTGCCGGGGCGCGGGGAGCGCTCCCCTGGCACTCCGCTCGGAGCGGCTGCGGCATGCTGGCCCGGTGCCGCACCCCGTCCGCCGCCGCATCCTCATCACCGGCGCCAGCTCCGGCCTGGGCGAGGGCATGGCCCGCCGGTTCGCCGCCCTGGGCCGCGACCTCGCCCTGATCGCCCGCCGCACCGACCGTCTCGACGCGCTGCGCGCCGAGCTGCTGGAGCGCCACCCCGGCATCCGCGTGGTGACCGCCGGGCTGGACGTCGACGACCCCGAGGCGGTGGCGCGCACCGTCCCCGGGCTGGTCGAGGAGCTCGGCGGGCTGGACCGCTTCGTCGTGAACGCCGGCATCGGCAAGGGCGCCTCCGTCGGCACCGGGCAGGCGGCGGTGAACCGCGCCGTCCTGCACACCAACGTCCTCGGCGCGCACGCCCAGTGCGAGGCGGCGATGGAGGTCTTCCGCGCCCAGGGCAGCGGTCACCTGGTGCTCATCTCCTCCGTGGCGAGCGTCCGGGGGATGCGGCAGACCCGCACGGCCTACGGCGCGAGCAAGGCGGCGCTCAACGCGCTCGGCGAGGGTGTCCGCTCCGACGTGCTGGGCACCGGCATCCGGGTGACCACCGTGCTGCCCGGCTACATCGCCACCGACATCAACGTGGGACGGCGCGGCCCGTTCACCGTCGACCTCGACACCGGCGTCGACGCCCTCGTCGCGGCGATCGAGCGGGAGCCGGTGCGCGCCTACGTGCCGACGTGGCCGTGGCGGCCGGTGTCGGCGCTGCTGCGGGTGCTCCCCCTCCCGGCCGTCCGCCGCTTCACGTAGGCAAGGCCCGGCGAGGGGTGAGGAGGACGGTGGCCCCGTCCGGACCCGTCCGGAGGCTCGCCCCGAGCGTGCGAGGGGTGAGGGGGACGGGGTCCTCTTACCAGCAGATGCGCATCGGTCGGCCGCGGGCGTCGAGCGTGCCGTCCCCGACGCACTCCGCCGTGCCCTCGGCGACCCGCCGCGCCGACCAGGCGGCGGCGCAGGCGTCGAGCGCGTCCACGGCCGGCAGCCGCGCCGGGGCCCCGAGCAGCGCCGCGTCCACGTCCATCACGGCGCGCAGCGCGGCCAGCCGCCGCGCCAGGCCGCGCGCGGTGACCTTGGCGTCCCGCAGCCCTGGGTCCAGCGCCCGGAAGGCCAGCTCGGGGTGCACCTCCACGACGTGCGAGGCGGGCGGCTCCCCGAGGGCCCGGTCGAGGGCGCGGATGGCCGGCACCAGCCGGAACGCCTGCGCGGACGGCGCCCGCGGCGGGTTCGTCGCCGCCCGGGAGAGCGCGCGGGCCTCCGCGTAGTCGTCGGTGGCGAGCACCGCCCGGACCGGGGTCGGGAAGACGGAGCTCGCCGCGCCGTAGGGGCGCAGCCGGCCGCGCGCCTGGACGTCGCAGGCCCGGACGCCGTCGTCCGCCAGCCCGATCGGCATGTCGATGCCGACCACCTCGACCTCCGGGACGGCGAGGACGGCCGCCACGTCGGCCAGGTCGAGCAGGCGGACCGACCGCCCGTCGAGCAGGGCGCCGACCCACCGGCCGCGCCAGCCGTCGACCCCCAGTACCGCCACCCGCGCAGCCTGACAGACTCCCGCCCATGCGCGTCTTCGTCGGGACCGACCACGCCGGCCTGGAGTTCAAGGAGCACCTCAAGCAGGCCCTCGCCGACGCCGGGTACGAGCCGGTCGACTGCGGGGCCTTCGAGTACGACGCCCAGGACGACTACCCGCCGTTCTGCTTCGAGGTCGGCGAGCGCACGGTCACCGAGCCCGGCAGCCTGGGCGTGGTCATCGGCGGCTCCGGCAACGGGGAGCAGATCGCGGCCAACAAGGTCCCCGGGGTGCGGGCCGCGCTGGTGTGGAACCGGTCGACCGCCGAGCTCGCCCGCCAGCACAACGACGCCAACGTGGTCTCGATCGGCGCCCGCCAGCACAGCGTCGAGGAGGCCACCGAGCTGGTGCTGGTCTTCCTCGCCACCCCGTTCAGCGGGGAGGAGCGGCACGCTCGCCGGATCGGCCTGGTGAGCGAGTACGAGCAGGAGCGGCACCGCCCGGCCGGCGGGCTCCCCACCCGGGAGGACCGGGTCTAGGCACCCTCCCGCGCGCCGGGGCGGCCCCCCTCCCGGGTCCCGCGCCGAGCGACGGCGAGGCGTGAGGGGCACCGAGGTCCACTTGCCGGGTGTCCCTCTTCCTGGTGCCTCCGGCCCTGGGAGCCGGCTGCGCTGTCATGCGGAGAGGTGGATGCCGTACCCGTCGCCACTGCCCGGCCGGGTCGTCACGTGGACGCGCCGGAGCGGCACTTCCCGACCACCCCGGTCGGCGGGAAGATCCGGACCGTGGCAGCGCGCGCTGAGGTCCCGCAGACGTCGGCTCGCAGAGGTCAGGCGTGCGGTGACGACGCGGAGATGGCGGTCGTGAGATGAGCGGCGAGGTCGTCGTGAACCGGTGCATGTCACTCGACGGCTTCATCGCCGGTCCCGGCCGTTCGATGGACTGGGGGAACGATCGCGCTCTCGCCGACTTCGTGGCACCGGACGATCTCGCGGGGATCGCAGCGGCCACCGGCGCCATGCTCGTCGGCCGGCGGACCTGGGAGGTGGGCGCCCGGATGAAGACCGAGAAGCCGGACAGCGTCGACTACCCCTTCTCCGGACCCGTGTTCCTCCTCACCCACAGGCCGCTGGTGCCGCCGGACCCGGACGTCACGATCCTCACCGGCGACATCGGCGAAGCGGTCGCCACGGCACTGGACGCTGCCGGCGGCAGGAACCTCGAGATCCTCGGCGCCGACGTGGCCGGCCAGTGCCTGCAGCGGGGGCTCGTCGACGAGATCCTGGTGTATCTGCTGCCGGTCCTGCTCGGCGACGGCATCCGCTTCTCGCCCCCGGGCCTCGCGAGGACAGACCTGGAACCGATCGGCAGCACGCGGTCGGGCGACGCCACCATCCTCCGCGTCCGCGTCCGCGAGCTGTCGGACCAGACTGTCCGACAGCGCCGGATCCCGCGCGCCGGGGTCACCCCGGCCGACCCGCTGTAGAGATCACCACACGATGCGCGCCCGGGGAGCGGCCGACGCCCACGCCGCGGGAGGACCCGGCGACGGCGTCCACGGACAGCGGACAGGTGACGCGGGGTGTCGTCGGTCAGGTCACTGGCGTACGGCATGCCGTGCACGGTGCCGACCGTCCCTGCTAGGGCGGTCGCAGCCGAACAGGACACACCCGGTCAGAACTCGTCGGGGCACCAGGGGGTGACCGGCCAGCGGAACGCGGTGGCCGCCAGCGTCACCGCGCCCGGGCTGACCTCGGTGACCCGGCCGGCCGCCTGCAGCGTCGCCAGCGAGACCCCGCCGAGGTAGGCGGCGGCCAGCGCCTCGACGTCGGCGACAAGGTCGGGGTCGCGGTCGGTGGGGGCGCAGTGCCCACCTGCCGGGTGGCCGGTCAGCCGCCAGCGGCCCTCGTTCCACGGGCAGAACCGGTCGCGCACCTCGAGCACGAGGTCGACCGGCGCCGGGTAGCGGCGGGCGGCCAGGGCCCGGTCGACCTCCACCAGCCGCACCCACAGCCCGTCGAAGGGCTGCGCGTTCAGGGCCCGCGGGTCGGCCAGCAGGTGGCGGACGGGGTCGTCGGGAGACAGCAGCGGCGCCCGGACGGTCCGCACGAGGTCCACCGAGAGCAGCAGGTTCCAGAGCGCGGCGTAGGCCGGCGTCCCGGAGGCGCGGACCTCCTCGACGGTGATCGTGCCGTCCGGCTCGCCGGCGTCGGTCCAGCCGGCCTTGAGCCGGAAGGCGGCGTACCCGCTGACCGTGCCGTCGGGCTCGGTGCACAGGGCGTACTGCCGCTCCATCGCGCCCTCGCGCTGCGTGGGGTCGTCGCGCACCTGCCGGTCCCACCAGCGGTCGTCGCGGGCCAGGTTGCCGGGGACCCAGCGCCGGAGGCGCTCGTGCACCGCCGGCGCTGCGGCGCGGTAGGCGGCGGCGTCGACGAGGTCCACCCGGCCCGCCCCGAGGTCGACGTCCGGGCGCAGCCGCAGCCGCTCGGTGCGCCCGTGCAGCCCGCCCTTCCAGGTGGCGGTGCCGTACCCGAACCGGCCGTAGATGGAGGCCTCCGAGGCCCACAGCGCCGCGACCGGCTCGCGGCCGCGCATGGCGTCGAGCTGGCGGCGCATGATCCCGGTGAGCACGCCCCGGCGCCGGTGGGTGGGGGAGACGGTCACCCAGGTCACCCCGCCGCAGGGGACGACGGCGCCCGGCACGGTCAGCTCGCGGCTGTAGACCCCCGAGGTCGCGACCACCCGGTCGCCCTCCCACAGGGCCAGGGACCGGTCCAGCTCCGCGTACGGCGGGACGGCGTCGACGAACGAGGACGGCCCCTCCTCGGCGAAGACGGTGTGCATGGCGCGGGCGAACGCCGGCCACTCGTCGGCGGTCACGGGGCGGAGGTGGTCGGCGAGCTCGGTCACCGCTGCTGTCTACCGGGTGGGGACGACGGGAGGCGACCCGGTCACCGGTCGAGCGCCCGCGCCACGGCGTCGCGCACCGCACCGCGGGAGGGCCCGCCGTGGCCGGGCAGCACCACGTCGGCGTCCAGCCGGGCGAGCGCGTCCAGCGCGGCGGCGGGCCGGGTCGTGGTGGGACGTCCGCGGCAGCAGCTGCGGGCCCGGCCGCGCCGAGGTCGGGTGCCCGGTGACCAGCGCGTCGCCGGGGAGGACGACGCCGGCCGCGGGCAGGCGCAGGGCGGTGTGACCCGACGTGTGCCCGTGCGTCGGGACCGGCACCGGCGCGCCCGGGAGGTCCGGCGGCCCGCCGGGCGGGAACGGCAGGACCGACGTTCCCGGCATCTCCCGCGTCCCCCCGCGGGTGAGCGCGCGCACCGCCCGGGCGGCCACCCGCGGACGCCAGGAACCCGCCGGCACGCGGGGCACCGTCACCTGCTCCAGGCGCTCCCGCCGGACGTGGGCTGCATGGACCGGGTCGGCGGGGACGGGAGTGCCGTGGGTCGCCTGCAGCCGGGGCACCCGCCCGGGTGGTCGGTGTGGGCGTGGGCGACCACCACGGCCCGGACGTCCTCGGTGCGGTGGCCGGTGAGCGCGACGGAGCGCTCCACGTCGTCGGCGTCGCCCGGGTGGCCGGCGTCCGCCAGCGTCGGGTCCGCGCCGTCCTCCAGCAGGTACCGGTTCACCCGGCCCCGGTGCGGGGGCCCGCCGCGAGCCCGCGCGCGGTGGGGGGGCAGCGGGGTCCTCCTCAGCCGCGCAGGTAGGCCAGCGTGGCCATGACCCGGCGGTGGTGGTCCTCGTCCTGGGCCAGGCCGAGCTTGGCGAAGATGCGCTGGGTGTGCTTCTCCACCGCGCCCTCGGTGACCACCAGGAGGCGGGCGACGGCGCTGTTGGAGTGGCCCTCGGCGATCAGGCCCAGCACCTCTCGCTCCCGCGGGGTGAGCCGGCGCACCGGGTCGTCGGCGCGGCGGCGGGCGAACAGCTGGGCCACCACCTGCGGGTCCAGCGCGGTGCCGCCGGCGACGACGTCGTCCAGCGCCGCGACGAACGAGTCGACGTCGGTCACCCGGTCCTTGAGCAGGTAGCCGACCCCGCCGCGGCCGTCGGCGAGCAGCTCGTCGGCGTAGGCGACCTCCACGTACTGGGAGAGCACGAGCACCGCCGTCCCCGGCACCGCCGCACGCGCCTCGACCGCCGCGCGCAGGCCCTCGTCGGTGTGCGTGGGCGGCATGCGGACGTCGACCACGGCGACGTCCGGGCGGTGCTCGCGCACCGCCCGGACCAGGGAGGGCCCGTCCCCGACGGCGGCGACCACCTCGTGGCCCTCGTCCTCGAGCAGCCGGACCAGACCTTCCCGCAGGAGCACCGAGTCGTCGGCGATCACGACCCGCACGGGACCTCCGCGACCAGCCGGGTGGGCCCGCCGGCGGGGGAGTCCACGGTGAGGACGCCGTCCACCGCGCGCAGCCGGTCGGCCAGGCCGGCCAGGCCGTGCCCGGGCGCGGCCACGGCACCGCCGCGGCCGTCGTCCTCGACCACGACCCGCAGGGCGGGGCCGGCGACCACCACGACGACCTGGCAGGCGGTCGCGCCGCTGTGCTTGGCCACGTTGGCCAGCGCCTCGCTCACCACGAAGTAAGCGGTGTTCTCCACGACCGGTGCCAGGCGCTCCTGCGGCAGGTCGACGGCGAGCTCGACCGGCACGGGCGAGCGGGCGGCGACGGCGGCCAGCGCCGCGGCCAGGCCGCGGTCGGCCAGGACCGGCGGGGCGATGCCGCGGGAGAGGGCGCGCAGCTCCTCCAGCGCCTCCTTGGCCAGACCCGCGGCCTCGCCGAGCGTGGCCCGCGCGGCCTCGGGGTCGCGCTCGAGCTGCCGCTGGGCGCGGGAGAGGTCCATGCCCAGCCGCACCAGGTGCTGCTGCGGGCCGTCGTGGATGTCGCGCTCCAGCCGGCGCAGGGCCACCGCCTCGGCGGCGACGGCGGCGTCGCGACCGCCGGCCAGCCGGCCGATCTCGGCCTGGGTGGCGGCGCGCGAGGTCAGCAGCGCCCGGCCGACCTGGGCCTGCAGGACGGCGACGGCCCGCACGGCGAGCGGCAGCAGCAGCGCGAGGACGACGCCGATGAGGGTGTAGAAGGCGATCCGCTCCCCGCGGCCGGTGTCGAAGCCCATCACCTGCAGCAGGTCCTGGCTGCCCTCGCTGTCGGGCAGCGCCCAGTCCCAGGCGCCGTACGTCAGCCCGCCCAGGGCGCCGGCCCAGAAGGTGACCGTGATCGAGAAGCCGAGCACGGCGAACGGGAACCGGACGACCGCGTGCAGGGCGTCGAGCCAGCACTGCGGGTCGCGCAGCGGCGTGGTGAGCCGGCGGACGCGGCCGCCGGTGGGGGCCGCGTAGGCCGGCCGCGGCAGCGGGCGGCCCAGCACGGCCGGCAGCCAGGCCCGCTCGGCGGCGGCCAGGCCGCGGGCGGCCAGCAGCGTGGCCGCGAGCACGGCCACGCCCACCCACACGACGAGCAGCCCGGCGCCGGTGGCCAGGCCGGTCACGACGACGACGAAGGCGGCCAGCCCCAGCGGGAAGGCGGCCAGCGAGTAGCCGGTGTCGACGCCGAGCTGCCGCAGCCGACCGCGGAGGGCGACGGCGGGCGGGGGAGCGGGCACGGGCGGCCGGACCGCAGTTTCGGTGGTCATGCCGTCGAGCCTGGTCGCGGGCGGGCGCGGGGCCGATCCCGCCAGCAGGCCGATCGGGTGTCGGGCTGACCCGACAGGTGGGTGCTCATCTCGGCGGCGATGGTCCTGGCCCGTCCCGGCGGTGTCCAGCACCCGGCTCGCTACTGTCGGGTCCTAGCCGTGGCCCCCCGCCGCCGTCGTGCCCCCGCGCGACCGGGTGCCCGGCCGGGGGAGGTCCCGTGCGCGCAACGACCGTGCCGATCGTGCTCACCGTGCTCGTGGTCGGCAGCGGGTGCACCAGTTCGTCGGGCTCGGACGCCGACGCCCGGGAGTCCGCCGCGGTGACCACCGCGGAGCCGGACGCCGGGCTCACCCTGGTCGCCGACGAGGACCCGGTCGCGGCGGCCGTGTCGGCCAGCCGGGCGCTGTTCGACAGCGCCGGGGTGGTCGTGCTCGCCCGGGACGGCGACACCCCGGGCACGCTGCTGGCCGCCTCGGCCGCCGCGGGCCTCGGCGTCCCCCTGCTGCTGGAGCCCGGCGGCAGCGACGGCGGCGGCGCCGTCGCCGAGGAGCTGGAGCGGCTCGGCGCGGGCACCGTGCTGGCGGTCGGGGAGGCCGAGGGGAGGGCCGACGGCGGCGCCGAGGTGGTGCGCGTCCCGGCCGACCCCGCCGCGGTGGGTGAGGCCACCGGGCTGGACCTCGGCGACCCGCAGCAGGTGGCCGACGGCGAGGCGGCCGCGGCGGTCGCCGGCCTCGACCCGGAGGAGCCGGTCGCCCTCGTCGCCGGCGGCGGGGCGGAGGAGGCCGCCGGGGAGGACCCGGGCACGCTGCCCGAGGTGGAGCGCGGCGAGCCGCTGGCCGACACCCTCGTGCTGGCCACCGGTGCGGACGGCGAGCTGGCCGGCCTGGCCACCGCCCGGGCCGCGGGCGCGCAGGTCCAGCTCACCGACGGCGCCACCGACCCGCGGGCCTCCGAGGAGCTCGTGGCGCTGATGGGCGAGGCGGACCCGGGCAGCGTCGTCGCCCTGGGCACCGGGTTCGCCGCGGAGGACGGCCTGGACTGGAAGCTGCAGACCGCGGCCACCGGCACCCAGCTGCCCGGCGGCGGGCAGCTGCTGTTCCCGGAGCACTTCCTCGTCGCGCTCTACGGGCACCCGGGCACCGGCGCGCTCGGCGTCCTCGGCGAGCAGCCGCTGGAGGCCGCGATCGAGCGCGCCCGGGCGCACGCGGCGCCGTACGAGCCGCTGGTCCAGGACGCCACCGTCGTCCCCTCGTTCGAGATCATCGCCACGGTGGCCTCGGAGTTCGCCGGTCCCGACGGCAACTACTCCACCGAGGTGCCCGCCGAGGAGCTGCGGCCGTGGGTGGAGGCCGCGGGCGAGGCCGGCCTCTACGTCGTGATCGACCTGCAGCCGGGGCGCACCGACTTCGTCACCCAGGCCGAGCTGTACCGGTCGCTGCTGGAGATGCCGCACGTCGGCCTGGCCCTGGACCCCGAGTGGCGGCTGGAGCCGAACCAGGTGCACCTGACCCAGATCGGGCACGTCGACGTCGAGGAGGTCAACCGGGTGATCACCTGGCTGGCCGACCTCACCCGGGAGAACCAGCTGCCGCAGAAGCTGCTGGTGCTGCACCAGTTCCGGGTCGACATGCTGCCGGGCCGCGAGCAGCTCGACATGTCACGGGACGAGCTCGCGGTCATGGTGCACGCCGACGGCCAGGGCGGGCAGGCAGCCAAGCAGGACACCTGGCGGGTGCTGCACCAGACCGGCCCGGAGGGCCTGTACTGGGGCTGGAAGAACTTCTACGACGAGGACCTGCCCATGCTGACCCCGGAGGAGACCATCGCCCAGGTCGACCCGCGCCCCCAGCTGATCAGCTACCAGTAGGCCGCCGGGGCTCCCGTTCCGTCGGTCCCCTGTGGTGAGGTGACCGGGCCATCGACTCCTGAGGAGGGCCCGTGACCACCGTCGTCGGCGAGGAGCTCGACCCGCGCCTGCTCGAGCACCGGCGCGAGCTGACCGGCTACTGCTACCGCATGCTCGGCTCGGCGTTCGACGCCGACGACGCGGTGCAGGAGACCATGGTCCGGGCCTGGCGCGGCCTGGCCGACTTCGAGGGCCGCTCGGCGCTGCGCTCGTGGCTGTACCGCATCGCCACGAACGTCTGCCTCGACCAGCTCTCCGGCCGGCAGCGGCGCGCCCTGCCGATGGACCTCTCGGGCTCGCCGTGGAGGCCGGTGGAGGCCTCGCTGTCGGCCCGCCGGCCGGCCGAGGCCTGGGTGGAGCCGGTGCTCGACCGGAGGGTCGTGGCCGAGGACGCCGACCCCGCCGAGCAGGCGGTGCAGCGGGAGTCGGTGCGGCTGGCCTTCGTCGCCGCGCTGCAGCACCTGCCGCCGCGCCAGCGGGCGGTGCTGCTGCTGCGCGACGTGCTGCGCTGGAAGGCCGACGAGGTCGCGGGGCTGCTGGAGACCACGGTGGCGTCGGTGAACAGCGCGCTGCAGCGGGCCCGGGCGACGCTGGGCTCGCTGGACGGGGAGTTCCGGTCCCAGCCGCTCGACGACGACACCCGCGACCTGCTCGACCGCTACGTCGACGCCTTCGAGCGCTACGACATCGACGCCTTCGTGGCCCTGCTGCACGAGGACGCGACCCAGCACATGCCGCCGTTCGAGATGTGGCTGCGCGGCCGCGAGGACATCGGCGCCTGGATGCTCGGCCCCGGCGGGGGGTGCCGCGGCTCGAAGCTGCTGCTCACCGAGGCCAACGGCGCACCGGCGGTGGCCCAGTGGCGCCCGTGCGAGGGCGGTGGTCACACGCCGTGGGCGCTGCACGTGCTCGAGGTGCGGAACGGGCGGGTGGCCCACATCTCGAGCTTCCTCGACCTCGACAACGACCTGTTCGCCCGGCTCGGCCTGCCGGCGCAGCCCCCGGCCTGACGAACGGCCTGCCCCCACCACCCGCGCGTCCGCGGTGACGCCCCGGGCGGGTCCTGCGGGGTGACCCGGCGCGGTGGGCCGGGTGGGCCCGGTCGGGTGGCGGGGTCATGCGCCGCTAGCGTCCCGGCGCATGGCCCACCCCGTCCCGACCGACGACCGCCTGGAGCGGTGGGAGCAGGCCGCCGAGTGGCCGCTCATCGCCGCCGCCGTCCTGTTCGTGGTCTCCTACGCCTGGCCGGTCATCGACCCGGACCTGGCCGCGCCGTGGCCCGAGGTGCTCACCGTCCTCACCTGGGCGACCTGGACGGTGTTCGCCGTGGACTACCTCGTCCGGCTCGGGCTGGCGAGCGACCGGCGGGCGTTCGTGCGCACCCACCTGGTGGACCTCGCGCTCGTCGTCCTGCCGCTGTTCCGCCCGCTGCGGCTGCTGCGCCTGGTGACCCTGCTCAACGTGCTGAACCGGAACGCCGGCCGGTCGTTGCGCGGGCGGGTGGCGGTGTACGTGGCGGGGGCGACGACGCTGGTGCTGTTCCTCGCCGCCGTCGCCGCTCTCGACGCCGAGCGCGACGCGCCGGACGCCAACATCACCGGCTTCGCCGACGCCGTCTGGTGGGCGTTCGCCACCGTGACCACCGTGGGGTACGGCGACCGCTTCCCGGTGACCCCGACCGGCCGCGCGATCGCGGTCGGCCTGATGCTCGCCGGCATCGCCCTGCTCGGCGTGGTGACCGCCGCGCTGGCGTCGTGGCTGATCGAGCGGGTGGAGGAGGTCGAGGAGGAGTCGCAGGCGGCGACCCGGCGGGACGTGCACGCGCTGGCCGACGAGGTGGCCCGGCTGCGGGCGGAGCTGGCCGCCCGGCCGGGCTCCGAGCCGGCCCGCGGCGGGTGACGGGCCGGCCCGGCGCGGGTCAGGCCGGCGCGGTCGCCGGGACGGCGGTGCAAGCGGCGGCGAAGCCGGCCACGACCTCGTGGACGCGGTCGCGGTCGTGCTCGTTGAGCACGTCGTGCAGGTCACCGGGGAAGGTCACGACGCGGGCGCGCGGGAGCTGCGCCGCGCTCGCCCGGGGGTCGCCGACGCGGACGATCTGGTCGTCCTCGCCGTGCACGAACAGCACCGGCAGCTCCGGCAGTCCTCGGGCCAGGCCGGCGGCGGCCTCCGGCCACACGCGGACGAGGGCCCGCAGGGTCTCCGGCCGGAAGCCCCCGTGCCAGGTCAGCGGGTCGTGGAGGAGGGCGTGCACGTACTCGGGGTGCGTGCTGAACACCTCGCCGGGGTCGACGGCGACCTCCTCCTCCGGGCCGTCGGCGAGCATCGCCTCGACCCACTCCTGCCGGCGCAGGGGTGCTCCCGAGAGCACCAGCCCGTCGGCGGTGCCGGGGGAGCGCAGCGCGAGCAGGTAGGCGGCCAGGCCCCCACCCGAGTGCCCGACGAGCACCACCGGCCGGCCGGGGTGCCGGTCGCGGGCGAGGTCGGTCAGCTGCCGGGCGTCGTCGACCCAGCCGTCCCAGTCGAGGACGGCGCGCTCCCCGTCGCTGCGGCCGTGCCCCATGGCGTCCATGGCGTGCACCGCGGCGCCGTCGGCGACGAGCCGCCGGGCCAGGGGGTCGTAGAGGCCGAGGTGCTCGCCGTAGCCGTGCAGCAGGACGACCACGCGCTCCACCCCGCCGTGGGGCAGCCAGGCCTCGTGGTGGACGCGGCCGTGGGATCCGGTGAAGAAGGACATCGTCGTGCCTCTCGGGGAGGGGGCCGGCGGTCGCCCGGCCCGGTGCTCCCGAGCCTCGGGGGCGCGGCTGTCGTCGCCCTGTCGTCGCGGTGCCGCGGACGGCCTCCCGGGCACGACGGCCGTGTCAGACTCCACCGGACCGACGTCGAGGTGGACGGCCATGCTGTTCCGTGTGCTCGGTCCGCTGGAGGTCGAGGTCGGGGCCGAGCGGATCACGATCGCGGGGGAGCGGTCCCGCGCGCTCCTCGTCGCGCTGGTGCTCGCGCCGGGCACCGCCGTCCCCACCTCCCGGCTGGTCGACACGCTGTGGCCCGACGCCCCGCCCGAGGACCCGGCCAACGCGCTGCACCAGGCGGTGCGGCGGCTGCGGGCCGCGCTCGGCCCGCTCGGTGCCCTGGTGCGCCGCCGGGCGCCGGGCTACGAGCTCGCGGTCGACCCCGCGGCCGTCGACGCCGAGCGCTTCGAGGCCGCGTGCCGCGAGGCGCGCCGGGTCGGCGCGGCCGACCCGGCCGGCGCCGTCCGCCTGCTCGAGGAGGCCCTGGCCCTCTGGCGGGGGCCGGCCTACGGGGAGTTCGCCGACGGGCCGGCCCGGGCCGCCGCCGTCCGGCTGGAGGAGTTGCGGACGACGGCCCTCGAGGAGCGTGCGGCCCGGTTGCTGGCCGCCGGGGCGGTGGCCGACGCGGTCGCCGCGGCCCGCGACCTGGTGGAGCGGGAGCCGCTGCGCGCGCGGCCGGTCGAGGTGCTCGTGCAGGCGCTGGCCGCCGACGGGCGGCCCGCCGAGGCGGTCGAGGCCTACCACCGGCACCGCCGGCTGGTCGCCGACGAGCTGGGCATGGACCCCTCGCCCGAGCTGCGCGAGCTCGCGACCCGCGTGCTCCGCGGCGACACCCGCCGGCCGGTCCCGCGGGTCCCCTCGCCGTCCCGGGCGCTGCCGTGGCGACCGGACGCCCTGCTGGGGCGGGAGGAGGACCTGGCCCTCCTGCGCAGCTGCCTGCGGACCCAGCAGCTGGTCACCGTGGTCGGCCCGGGCGGGGTCGGCAAGACCCGCCTCGTGCTGGAGGTCGCGCACGAGCTGGCGGCCGGGGGGACGCGGGTGTGGTGGGCGGACCTGTCCACCGCGGACGCCGATCGCCTGGCCGACGTGGTCGCCGGCGCCCTGGGTGCCGAGACGCCCCGCGGGCCGGACGCCGTCGGTGCCCTCGCCGCCACGCTGGGCGGGTTCCGCGGCGTCCTGTGCCTGGACAACGCCGAGACGGTCCTCGCGCCGCTGGCCCCCCTGGTGGAGCGCCTGCTCGAGGCCGCGCCGGGGCTCACCCTGCTGGCGACCAGCCGGGAGCGGCTCGAGGTGGCCCGCGAGCACGTGCACCTGCTGGCCCCGCTGCCCCTGCCCTCCGGCGCGGACCGCGGCAACCCCGCCGTCCGGTTGTTCCTCGACCGGGCGCCCGGGCTGGAGGCCGGGCGGCTCCCGGACGACGACGTCGAGGTAGTCGCCCTCATCTGCCGCCGGCTCGACGGCCTCCCGCTGGCCATCGAGATCGGGGCCGCCCGCGCGCCGGCGCTGGGCCTGCACGGGTTCGCCGAGCACCTGGACCGGGGGCTCGGGCTGCTCACCGGGGGCCGCCGGACCGCCGCGGAACGGCACCGCTCGGTGCGGGCGGTCGTGGACTGGTCCTTCGGGCTGCTCACCGGCGACGAGGCCCGGCTCTTCCTCCGGCTGGGCGTCTTCCCCGCGTCCTTCTCCCTGGACCGGGTCGAGGCCGTCTGCGGGGACGACGGGGTGCCCGCGGCCGAGGTGGCCGGCCTGCTCGGCCGGCTGGTCGACAAGTCGCTGGTCCAGGGCGGGCGGGGCCGGTTCTGGCTGCTGGAGACGCTGCGCGCCTACGCGCGGGAGCGCTGCGACCCGGGGGAGCGGGCGGTCCTCGCCCGGCGGCACGCGGAGGACGTCGCCGCCCGGCTGGCCGCGCTGAGCCCGCGGCTGGCCGGCCCGGACGAGGCGGAGGTGGCCGCGGCCGTCGCCGCCCTCGAACCGGACCTGCACGTCGCCTGGGCGCACGCCGTCCGGCACGACCGGGGGCTCGCGGTGCAGATGGCCGCCGACGTCATGGACTACGCCTACGTCCGGCAGCGGCTCGACCTGCTGGAGTGGGGGGCGACCGTGGCCGGGTGGGAGGGCGTCGAGCACCCCCGGCTGCCCGACGCCCTGGCGGCCGCCGCCGCGGCGGCGTGGGCGGTCGGCCGGATCGCCGAGGCCGGGGAGCTCGCGCGCCGCGGCGTGGAGGCGGCCGGGGGGTTCGACGCGCCGTCGGCGGGGCGCGCGGTGAACCAGTGCGCCTGCGTGGCGATGTTCCGCACGCGCGGCGAGGAGGCGGCCGACCTGTTCGGCCTCCGGGCCCGGCTGCACCGGGCCGTCGGCGAGGAGGTGATGGGCCTGCTCGGCGACCTCTCCGTCCACCAGGCGCTGACCTACGCCGGGCGGGCCGCCGAGGCGGTCGAGGCCCTCGGGCCGCTGCTGCAGCGGGCGCGGGAGCTCGGCAACCCCGGCGCCCTGTCGTGGGGGCACTACGTGCTGGGGGAGGCGCAGGCCACGCTCGACCCGGCCCGGGCGCTGGCCGCCTACGACGCGTGCATCGAGCACGGGATGCCGGTCGGCAACAAGCTGTACGTGATGCTGGCCCGCACGTCGGCCGTGGCGCTGGTGGCGGTGCACCAGGCGCCGCAGGAGGCGATCGCCGAGTTCGAGCGGGTGCTGGGGGAGTGGGAGGAGATCGGCAGCGAGCTGTCCCAGTGGTGGGTGCTGCAGAACCTGGCGGTCTCGCTGACCCGGGCCGGCGCGTGGGCGGACGCCGCGCTGCTGGCCGGGGCGGTCTCGGCCAACGCCGACCGCTTCCCGGCCTTCGTGCGGGAGGAGGACGGGCTCCAGCGGGCGGTCGACGAGCTGGGCCACCACCTCGGGGCGGCCGAGCTGGCGGCGCTGCTGGAGGAGGGGAGCCGGCTGCCGATCGCGGCCGCCGCGGCGCACGCCCGGGCGGCCATCCGGCGTGCCACGTGATCAGGCCGGCCTGCTCGTGGCCGGTCCTGGGCTCTGACGGCGTTCCCGCGGGGACGCCGGGACCTGCGCTGCCGACCTCGAGGGTGCGGGAGGATGCCGTGGTGCCGGAACGGGAGCGGATCGACCGGGAGGCGCTGCACCGTGGCGCCCAGGTCGCCGTCCTCTCCGGCCTGGTGCGCGGGGACGACGTCGACGACCTCGTGGTGGCGGTCGCTCCCAGCCACGTGCCCGGCCGGTTCAGCCCGGACGTCGCCCTGCTCGAGCTGGCCGTCACCGCGCTCGACCTCGCCTGCCCGGCCGGGGCCGAGCCGCTCCAGTACGAGGGCCTGCGCGAACGCCTCCTGCCGGAGGTTCCGTTCCGCGGCCGGGTCGAGCACCGCAACAGCCAGTACGCCCTGTACGCCGCCGCCTGCATGCGCGGCGGTCTGCAACCCGACCTGCTCTCCGACGCCGGCTGGTGGCAGGCACCGCTGTGGCAGTACGCGCTCTTCGCCGTCGTCATCTACAGCCGCGCGGCGGCCGAGCGGCTGGCCGTGCCGGTGGAGGAGATCGCGCGGCGGATCGCCGCGGGGCACGACGTCGAACCGGGAGGTGCGTGACCTGCGCCGGTCGCCCCGGCGGTCGGGCCGGAGCGACGTGCCGCAGGACCCTTGCGGGGCCGGCCGATGTGCCCGAGGGTCATGGCCGGCGTGTTCCGGCTGACGGGTCGGATCGACCTTCCTAGGTCGTCGCCGGAAGGTGAGGGAGGGTGCGGGTGAACGGGCAGAGCTGTGCGTGCGACACGTCCGCCGACGTCCGCGTGCTCCTCGTCGACGACCACCCGCTGGCGCGCCGGACCCTGGCGGACGTGCTCTCCGAGGAGGACGGGCTCAGCGTCGTCGGTGAGTGCGAGGACGGCTCGCAGGTGGTGGAGGCAGCCGCGCGCCTGCGACCCGACGTCGTCTTCATGGACCTCTCGATGCCGGTGATGGACGGACTGGCGGCGACGCGGGCGCTGCGTGCCGCTCGGTCCGAGGCCCGGGTCATCGTGCTGAGCGCGGAAGGCGGCGAGGCGCGAGCCGATGCCGTCGTCGCCGGGGCGCACGCCCTGGTCCCGAAGGGCACCCGTCTCGGTGCGCTGCTGCGCTGCCTGCGCACGGTCGCCGACGGTGGCTGGGACTGCCCCTACTGCCTGTGAACCGGTTCGGCGGCTCCCCGGCTGCCGGCAGCTCCTCACCGGCAGCGGTGTGCTGCGGCGGCGGGGGCAGGGCGCTCCGCCGGCCGCGGGGCGCCGAGCAGCCGCTCGACGACGTCGGCCGGGCGCTCGGAGGCGAGGGCGAGCACGGCCCCGAGGAGGAGGGAGACGACGGTCGACCAGAACACCGTCCGGTTGCCGAAGTAGCCGGCCGCGCCGACGAACGTGCCGGGGGTGAAGGCCAGGAGGCTCCACGTGGCCTGCACGCACATCGCGAACGCGGCCACGGCGACCGCGAGCCCGAGCACCGCGGCCGAGCCGCCGAGCTGCGTCGCCGCCCGCACGATCGCCCAGCCCCAGATCACCCCGCTCACCGTGCAGGCGACGGTCCTGCCCAGGCCGCCGACCCCGCCGCCCGCGGCGTAGACCCCCCGCGGCGTAGAAGCACGCCCGGGCGGCGAACCCGACCCAGACGACGAACGGGGCCTGCCAGGACTCGAGGGCGGTCACGCTGCCGGCGAACCAGGTGAACACACCGGCGCGGGCGCCGATCGAGATGCCGAGGGCGAGCAGTCGCTTCATGGGAGGTCCTTCGAGGTCCGGCCGGGGTCACGGGCACGAGCGGACCCGGCCTCCCCGTGACATCCCGGCCGGGTGGCACGACCAACGTCACGTCGGCCCGACGCGAGGGACCGCCGCGGGCGGTGCGAACCTGGCGGGCGTATCGATCTCGTCCGACGGGTTCCGGGGCGGCTCCCGTCAGCCCCCCGTGCGGCGCTCCCTCGGCAACCAGGCGAACGGGTCCGCCGTCCCGGGCACGTACCCGAGGGCCACCCAGCCGCCGTAGCCGGCACCGGCCAACCGGTGCACGAGGGGTTCGACGCCGAGCCGCCCGGTACCCCGGTGCGCCGCGGCCAGGTGCGTCGGCGACCTGGACGTGCGCGGCCCGGGGACCGTGGACGGCGACCACCCGGTCGAGGTCCTCGCCGTTGACCGCGAGGTGGTACAGGTCCAGCAGCAGGCCGGGCCCGGGTGCGCCGGTCTCCGCAGCCACCCGGTCGGCGACGGCGAGCGCGTCCTCGGCGGTGCGCAGCGGGTACCGCGGTGCCGCGTTGAGCGGTTCGAGGAGCACGGTGCCCCCGATCCGCGCTGCCGCCCGGGTGGCCAGGGTCAGGTGCTCGACGGCGAGCGCGTCCTGGACGGCGGGGTCGGTGTCGCCGGCCCGGTTGCCGTACAGCGCGTTGAACAGCCGCACACCCAGCCGCTCGCCGATGCCGACGGTGGCCGCGACGGCGTCCCGCCACTCGACCTCGCGGCCCGGGACCGACAGCAGCCCCCGATCGCCGTCGGCCATCGCCCCGGCGGGGAAGTTGAGCGCGACGAGCCGCACCCCGGCGTCCTCGACCGCGCGCACGAACCCCTCGACCTCCCGGTCGCCGGGGGTGGCGGAGTCGAACGGCCACCAGGACTCGACCGCCGTGAAGCCCGCCTCGCGGGCGGCGTGCGGCCGGCGCTCCCGGGGCAGGTCACCGAAGAGGATCGAGGTGTTGACCGCCCAGCGCACCGGTGGGCCTCAGCCGCGACCGAGGTAGGGCATGCCGGTCGCGACCATCGTGGTGAAGGGGACGCTGACCTCCAGCGGCAGCCGTGCCATCTGCACCACCGTCGCGGCCACGTGCGCCGGGTCGAAGGTGGGCTCGGGACGGATCGAGCCGTCGGCCTGGCGGGCCCCGGCCGCGATCCCGGCGGTCATCTCGGTGGCCGCGTTGCCGATGTCGATCTGCCCGCAGGTGATCCGGTGGCCGCGGCCGTCGAGCGCGATAGCCCTGGTCAGCCCGGTGACGGCGTGCTTGGTGGCGGTGTAGGCGACGCTGGCCGGCCGCGGCACCTGCGCCGAGACGGAGCCGTTGTTGACGACCCGCCCACCGGGTGGGTCCTGCGCCTTCATCAGCCGGACGGCGGCGCGGGAGCAGAGGAAGACGCCGGTGAGGTTGACCTCCACGGTGGCCCGCCAGTCGGCGAGCGGGATCTCGTCCACCTCGCCGGCCGGACCGAAGGTGCCGGCGTTGTTGACCAGGAGGTCGAGCCGGCCCCAGGCGCCGCGGACGGCGGTGAAGGCCGCGTCGACGTGCTGCTCGTCGGCGACGTCCGTGGGAAGGACCAGCGCCGCGGGGGCGCCGTCCGCGGTCTCCTCCAGCGCGGCGGGGGTGCGCCCGAGCAGGGCCACGGCCCAGCCGTCGTCCAGCAGCGCCCGGGCGATGGCGCGGCCGAGGCCGGAACCGGCGCCGGTCACCACCGCGGTGCGCGTGCCGGCGGCCACGGCGGCGCGGGGATCCGGCGGCGGAGGAGAGCCCACGGGGTCATCGTCGTCCACGGCGGCCGCGCTCGCGGGGCGGATCGCGGTCGGGCGGGTCAGTCAGCGGACCTGAGCCTCGCCCGCGCCACGGCGTCCGGCACCAGCTCCCGGCCGTACTGCTCGGCATCGGCGAAGAAGGTGGTCGCCAGGGCAGCCTCCGGATCCGGTTGGTCGCGGAGCTTCCACGCCGCCCACGCGAGCCAGGCCACGTGCGCCGACCGCACCCAGTCGGAGCAGTCGACGCCGTCGCACGGCTGCACCCGGCACTCGACGAGCCGCCGCTGCTCGTCCGGTTGCTCCGCGAGCGGGATGACGCGGGTGTCGGCCGCGACGAGGGCGTGGCGGAGCGGGTTGCGGGTACGCGCGTTCGGCACGTGGCCCGTCTCCTCGTCCAGCAGCACGTCGCCGATGTCACCGACGACCCGGATCGCGCCGGACGCCCACCCCTCGTGGACGCTGACCAGCAGCGAGTCCCGCGTCTCGGGGCGTGTCGGCATGTCCATGCCCCGCTGGCGCAGGAGGCGGAGGGCGGCCGGTACCTCCTGGTCGGCGGGAAGCGGAGCCGCGGTGGCAGGGGAGTCCTGCAGGTTCTCCCGCGCCCGGTCGCGCAGGGACACCTGCAGGTCCGTGTCGCCCGCCGACACGACGACCGTGTCCGACATCGCCTCGAGCAGTCCCCCAAAGCTCTGGTAGCCGTAGTTGCGCTCGTCGAAGGACGGGTCGAGGGCCAGCATCTTCGTCTTCAGCCAGGCGGCGACCACCACCTCGGTCGTGGACTCGGCCAGCGCGGCCACCAGCAGCGGACGAACCCGCTCGATGTCGAACTCGGCGGCGACGGCCGACCGCGCACGAGGGTCGACGGCCGCCACCAGCGTGGCCCAGTACTTGTACTCCGAGCACACGGCCACGAGGCGGCGACTGGCAGAGGCCTCGGTGCCCACCCCGACGACCGTCTTGCCGAACTCGCGGAGCTTCTGCACCAGGGGCGAGTAGTCGCCGTCGCCGGCGACGAGCATGAACACCTCGACGTCGGGGTGGACCATCAGGGTCTCCATGGCGTCGACCGCCATGCGGATGTCCGCCGCGTTCTTCTGCTGCACCCCGAAGCGCTTGACCTGGACGAGGTCGACGCCGTTGAGTCCGAGGTCCTCCTGGTACCGGCCGAACTGGGGCTTCGACCAGTCGGCGTAGGCCCGGCGCACCGCCGCGTTGCCGTAGTCGCGGCAGAGCAGCTCCAGCGCCTTGTACGGCACCGGGTTGGTGCGCCCGGGCAGCGTCTCCTCGGCGCCGAGCACGAGGTTCTCGAAGTCGATGAACAACGCGATCTGCGCCATGTGACCTCCTTGAGCCCGACGCTCGCGACCGGACCATCCCCGTGGTCGACCGGCTCCCCCGTGGTGCCGGTCGTGCCGTCCGGATCCTGTCACCGGACGATGACGATCCGTTCCGATCCGTCTCGGCGTGGCGGCCGCGCCGGAGGGGCTGCTCGCGACGGGGCGGGGCTTCCGGCCCTGTCGACGCCACGGGCACCGCTGCCAGGGTGCGCGTGCCGAGGGCAGGGAGCCCCGCGCGCGGAGGAGGCACCATGGCGATCACCGAGGCCGGCCGGCCGGGACCGGTGCGCGACGAGGCCCTGGTGGCACTCGCCGCCGATCTGCGCGGGGCACTGCTGCGCCCGCACGACGACGGCTACGACGCGGCGCGGCGGGTGTGGAACGGCGACGTCGACCGTCGTCCGGCGGCGATCGCCCGCTGCCTCGACGTCGCCGACGTCCAGCGCGCCGTCGGCTTCGCCCGGGACGAGGGGCTGCTGCTCTCCGTGCGCGGCGGCGGGCACAGCGCTCCCGGCTACGGCACCAACGACGGCGGCCTGGTGATCGACCTGTCGCTCCTCAAGGCGGTCACGGTCGACCCCGACACGCGCAGCGTGCAGGTCGGCGGTGGCGTCCTGTGGCGCGAGCTGGACGAGGAGACGCAGCGCGCCGGCCTGGCCACCACCGGGGGCACGGTGTCCAACACCGGGGTCGCCGGGCTGACCCTCGGTGGCGGCCTGGGTTGGCTCATGGGCAAGCACGGCCTGGCGGTCGACAACCTGCTGTCGGCCGAGGTGGTCACCGCCGACGGCGAGCTGCGTACGGTCGACGCGGACCGCGAGCCCGACCTGTTCTGGGCGTTGCGCGGCGGAGGCGGCAACTTCGGGGTCGTCCCGTCGCTGCGCTTCCGCCTGCACCCGGTCCCCGAGGTGCTCGGCGGCATGGTCGTGCACCCGCTCGACCGGGCCGGTGACGTGCTCCGCTTCTACGGCGACTTCTGCGCCACGCTGCCCGACGAGGCCGAGGCCTACTGCGCGCTGCTCACGGATCCGCAGGCCGGCGTCCCCGTGATCGCCCTGCTGCTCGGCTACAACGGCCCGCTGGACGAGGGGGAACGGGTGCTGCGGCCGGCCCGGGAGTTCGGCTCCCCGCTGGCCGACCTCGTGGCGCCCATGCCCTACGTGGCACGCCAGTCGATGCTCGACCAGCCCAACGCCGTCAACGGGCTGCACCGCTACTGGCGCTCGGCGTTCACCGAGCAGCTGGACGACGGCCTGATCGACGCCGTCACCGCGGCCGCCGCCGGCTTCACCTCCCCGCTGAGCGCGGTCATCTTCTTCCACGTGCACGGTGCAGCCACCCGCGTCCCCCCGGAGGACACCGCGTTCGCGGCCCGCCGTGTGCAGTGGGACGTCGACGTGATCGCCCAGTGGACCGAGGCCGGGGAGTCCGAGCGGCACACGGACTGGCTGCGCTCGAGCTGGGCGGCTGCGGAGCCGCACATGAAGGGCAGCGCCTACGTCAACCACCTGGCCACCGACGACCCACCCGAGAAGGTGCGGGCCTCCTTCGGCGCGAACCTCGACCGGCTCCGCCTGCTGAAGGCCCGCTACGACCCGGGGAACCTCTTCCGGCTGAACCCGAACATCACACCGGTGGCGCCCCCGCCCCGCCGGTCCTCCACCTGAGCCGGTCCGTCCGCCGAGGGAGCCGCGGAGGAGCCGTCCCGCCGACACGGCCCGAGCCGGCGTGTCCCTGGGGAGACGAGCCGGTGTGAGCTCCGACGTCCGAGGCCGGCAGCCGCGCCGGCACCTCGAGGCCGCTGCATGTCCCCGTCGGGCGCAGGCCGGGCCCCCGACCCCCGCCCGGCGGGGTGCTGAGCATCCAGCGGGCGCGCGGGCTCCTCGACGCGCGAAGGGGCGGTCCCGGGGAGCCGGGACCGCCCCCTGCGGAGCGCTGCTACCTCAGTAGGTCGTGCAGGTGAGGTAGTCGAAGCCCACCTGCGCGGCCTCGAAGGGGTCGAACGTCGGGTCGCCCCGGCGCGGGTCGTGCTCGACGACGAAGTAGCGGGTGCTGCCGCCGGCGGCCGCGAAGATCGACGGGAAGTCGATGTCGCCGCGGCCCACGATCTCGATCCGCCGGTCCAGGTCCTCGTTGAGGTCCTTGACGTGGAACAGCTGGATCCGGTCGCCGTACTCCTCGATCACGTCGAGCGGCTCGAGCCCCGCGAAGGAGACCCAGTACAGGTCGAGCTGCGAGACGACGTTCTTCGCCTGGGTGTGCTGCATCAGGATGTCGAAGGCGGTGCGGTCGCCGAAGACGGTCGTGAACTCGAAGTCGTGGTTGTGGATCATCAGCGTCTGGCCGGCCTTGCGCGCCTGCTCGCCGACGGCGTCCAGGTACTCGGCGTAGGCCACCCAGTCGGCCTCGGTCGGCAGCGGTTGGGCCCACGGAGCCCCGGCGCTGCTGCCGGAACCGAAGTACTTGATGCCGAGAACGCGGTTCTCCTCGAGGATCTGCTCGATGTCCGCGGGGGCGCTGTGCGTGCCGACGCCGACGTGCCGGGCCGACGCCTCGAGGCCGTACTCGTCCAGGAGGGCCGCGTACTCCTCGGCGGTCCAGCCGCTGAGGGTGTACGGCTCGACGTTGCGGTAGCCCATCTCGGCGAGGCGGCGCAGGACGTCCTCGTGGCGCGCCTGCGCGCCGGCGCCGCTGCCGATGTAACCGGCGAAGGTGTACAGCTGGATGGAGATCTTGCTGAGCGGCACGCCGCGGCCGGCGCAGTCGGAGGCCTGCTGGCCCTGGGCGGGCGGGGCGGCGCTCGCCGTGCCGGCGAGGCCGACGAACAGCAGCGCCGACAGGACGGCGACGAACACGGCCCGCAGGCTGGTCGTCAACTTCATGGAACCCCCTCGGATCGTCACATGGGTGCACGTCATCGCCGCAGGTGCGGTCGCCCTCTGTCTCAGGACTGTTGCGCTGCGTTGACTCTGTGCTGTGGCCCACAACGTAGTGGGACTTACGCCCGACGCAAAGCGAAAGTTCGCGCAGGGTCGGGCGGAAGACGGCTGGCACGCGGGTCGCAGAGCCGCTCGTCCACGGCGGTGGTCGGGCGTTCGGGGCACCTGAGACCCGCCGGCAGGCGCGGGCATCGGACCGACAGGCAGGCGCGTCGATCCAGCGAGGACGACGCAGCGCCCGTGGTCCCCCTGCCGCGGTCCGTACGCCCTGTCGCCGGGACGACAGCCGTCGACGAGCACGCGCGCAGCCCTACCTGCTCCCGTCCTCGGGAGCACCGGCGGACTTCACCACCCAGCCGGTGAGCAGGCCGGCCGCGGCGGCTGCGACAGCCGCCATCGCGGAGCGGAGCAGACGGTGCCTGGATCTCGTGGCGGCCTCCCGGGCGGCGATCGTCCCGGTCCCCACCCGCTGGCTCGATCCGCTCGACGGCCCCGTCCGCGAACACGACCGGTCCTCGACGCAGGAAGCGGAGAACGGCGACCAGGGGGCGCGAAACGGGGACCGAGGCCGCCTGCCCGAGGGGACTGGCAGGCTGGTCGACGGGCACGCCCGCCGGCCGGGGGTCTGCCCGTCGCGAGGCGTCGGTGATGGCCGCCGAGAACCGGACACCTGCCGATGACGATCTCGGTGGCACCCCGGGCCGCTTCGTCCACGTCTGATGGTCCGTTGACGTCATGGTGACGCGCGCGCACCTAACGTGAGCCGCCCATTCCCGACCGTGCACCGGCCTCGTCCTGGCCCTGCCTGACTCCACGGCGTTCCCTCACGGGGCGAACCGGCCCTCGACGGGACCACGGCGTCACGCGAGCACGCGTCAGGACCGTGCGAGTGCCACGAGGAGCTCGGGATGAGAGTCGGTGCCTCCGGGGCGACAGCCCAGCGAATCCGCCGGTTCAGGGTCGTCGCGCTGCAGGTGCCGATCTTCTTCAACTCTGACGGGGACCACGACCACAACGGCCTGATCTTCGCGCTCGAGCGGAACAAGGCAGAGCTCGAGACGCTGAAGGACCCTGCGGCTGTCGGGTACGGCAAGCCGCACCCGCTCGTCCGGCCGCTCGTCCTGCGCGCGCGGGCCGGCGACACCGTGGAGATCCACTTCCGGAACCACGTGCGGGGCAGGCGTGTCGGCATCCACCTGATCGCCGACGGTTACGACGTCCGCCAGTCCGACGGTGCCCACGTGGGCATCAACCCATCGAGCCTCGCTGCACCCCCGGGGACGACCGGCGACAGCCGGACCTACGTCTGGCACTGCCGGCACGAGGGGGTGTTCCCCTTCCACGACGCGGGCGACCTGTCCGGCGGCGAGGACGGCACGAACGTGCACGGGCTGTTCGGAGCACTGGTCGTGGAGCCACCGGAGGCGACCTGGACCGATCCGGTCGACGGCACCCGGCTCGACGGCCCGCACCCGGACGGCTTCGCGCAGGGCGACGGGTTGTGCATGGACGTGCACCCGCGGGGGACCGCCAAGGCCCCCGCGGCGCCCTTCCGCACACCGCCGCCGATGTACCCGTCACCGAAGGCGTCCTTCCGCGAGTTCGCGGTGTTCTTCCACGACGAGGCCGAGTACATGCCGGCGCACGAGACCCCCGAGCCCAACCCCTGTCCCGCCCGCGGTGGCCACGGTGGCAGGCGCGACGGGTGCTGCTGTGGAGGGTGCGGTGGGGGCGGCCGTCCCGGCGGTCATGACCTGCACGGCGGCGACCTGCACCATCCCGGCGACCACCATCACCACCGGCACCACGCCTCGCAGGGGGCCTGCGGTCGCCACGGCTCCGGACCCCATGACGACGGCAGCTGCCGGCGGGTGGACCACCGGAGCCGCGGACCCGGCCCCGATCACACCGGTGGCCACGGGCACGGGGGCAGCGAGCACGAGGGCGAGCTGCCGATCATGACGATCAGCTATCGCGCCGAGCCGATGATCAACCGCGAGCGGAAGCTCTGGCGGATGATCCGCGAGGGCAGCCTGCTCGAGCCGGTCATCGGCGAGGAACAGCACCACAGCTCGTGGTTGTTCGGGGAGCCGGCCACCCCTGTGCTGTGTGCCTACGTCGGAGACCCGATCCGCATCCGCTTCGTGCACGCCGCCGTCAAGGAGACGCACGTCTTCCACCAGCACGTCTACCAGTGGCACGCCGACCCCGGGAACCGGAACTCGCCGATCGTCGACTCGATCACCGTCGGGCCGCAGACCGGGCACACCATCGAGTACCTGTACGGGGCCGGTAGCGCGCAGGGCGCGGTCGGTGATGCGATCTTCCACTGCCACCTGTATCCGCACTTCCACGAGGGCATGTGGGGGATCACCCGGACCTTCGACCGCCTCCAGACCGGCAGGGCGCTGAGCAACCCGATCGAGGCCAAGACGTATCCGGACGGCTCACCCCTCCTGGCGCTGCAGCCGCTGCCCGACCGTGAACCACCGCCGAGCCCCACTCCGGCCCGGCCCGGCTATCCCTTCTTCATCCCCGGTCAGGTGGGCCAGAAGAGCCCCATCCCGCCGTGGCCGGCGGCTCTGGGCGCGATGCCGCCGGAGCTCGACTACCGGCCTCCCGGGCTGGTGACGCCGTTGGAGGCCGGTCACCTCAACTCCGACCCCCAGCCGGGGGCACTGTTCAACCTCTTCCCGTTCGACCGCGACGGGAAGGGCCAGAAGCGGGAGGTCCAGAGCCGGGCCATCGACGTCATCGCCGCTCCCGTCGTCTACAACAGCGACGGCTGGCACGACCCGCACGGTCACCTCTTCGTCCTCGCGGAGGACGCGGAACGGGTCCTACGCGGAGGCGAGCAGCGCCCGCTCGTGGTGCGCGGCCACCGCGACACCGTCGTCCAGACGACGTTGCACAACCGGCTCCCCGCCACGATCCCCGGGACGGCGTTCGACCTGCCGTTCCCGCCGTGCGACTTCTTCCCCACACCGCTGGCCGAGTGCGGGCTGCACGTGCACCTGGTGAAGTTCGACCCGCTGGTCAGTGACGGCGCCAGCGTCGGCTGGAACTACCTGAGCGGGCCGCGCACCGGCAAGGAGATGGTCTACCGCTGGCACGTGGACGAGGAGTTCGGGACGGTCTTCTTCCACGACCACCTGTTCGCGAACTACCGGCAGAAGCACGGCCTCTTCGGCGCCTTCATCGCCGAACCCCCGAACGCGGAGTTCCTGGATCCGCGCGACCTCTCCCGGGGGATCGCCTCCGGTGTCGAGGCTGTCATCAAGGTGCCCCGGTCCTGGGGCTGCACCACCTACTTCCGGGAGTTCGCCGTCGCCGTCGCCGACTTCGTCCCGTTGTTCGACGGGCACGGTGACCCGCTCAACCCGCCCGAGCAGGCCGGCGGCCACAGCGACCAGGGCGTGATGGCCGTCAACTACCGCTGCGAGCCGATCGTCGAACGCGGCGGGGACCCGGCGTTCTGGTTCCTCTCCCGCCACCACCAGTACGAGGTCAGCGATCCGGACCGGGTGACGCCGCGCCGCACCGCCGACGTGCGCCACGGTGACCCCGACACCGACGTCTTCGAGGCGCACGCCGGGGACCCGGTGCGCATCCGGCTCTTCCAGGGCTCGCACGAGGAACAGCACAGCTTCCAGGTCCACGGCATGCGCTGGCGGCAGTACGCGAACGACGTTCCGCTGCCCGGATCGGACCGGCTGGACGTGACGCCGCCGATCAGCGCCTGGCGCAACCAGCAGACGGTCGGGATCTCCGAGGCGTTCACCTTCGCCCTCGACCAGCGCTACAGCCGCGGGGACCACCTGTGGAAGTTCAGCGCCGCGGACGACCTGTGGCTGGGCTGCTGGGGGCTGGTGCGGGTCCTCGAGCGTGGCGACGACCGGCTCCCGGCGCTGCCGCTGGGGAAGACCGAGGAAGCGCTCGCCGCCGCGGCCGGGACGCCGCCGGAGCCGCCCACCAAGCCCACCGACATGTGGCGTTACCACGTGGTGGCCCGGTACCGGCCGGTGGTCTACCGGGAGCGCGACCTGATCGACCCCCGTGGCGTCGTGTACGAGTTGAGCGCCTACGCCCCGAAGGGCCAGGCGGTTCCGACGGTCGTCCCGCAGCCCTCGTCCGCGGTCCTGCACCCAGACCACCGACCGGTCGAGCCGCTGGTCATCCGTTGCAGGCAGGGGGACTGGGTGCAGGTCACGCTCGAGAACCGCCTGCCGAATGACCTGGCACCTGAGCCCTTCGCTCCTCAGGTGCCGGTGGAGGACTGCGGTCGGCGGGTGTCCAGTCGGGTCTCGATGCACGCCGACCTGCTCCGGTACGACGTGCGGACCAGCGATGGTGCCAACGTGGGTGACAACCCCGTCCAGAGCGCGGAGCCCGGGGCGGCGGCCAACACCGTCACCTACAGCTGGCACGCCGACGAGGACGTCGGGGTCGCGCTCCTGCAGGACATGGCCGACTTCCGCAACCACCGCCACCACGGCGCGGTCGGCGCTCTCGTCGTCGAGCCGAAGGGCGCCCAGGCCACGACGTGGCACCGGCCCCGCGCCACGATCACCGTTCCCGGCGCCACCAAGGGCACGGCCTCCCGCACGTACGAGGAGTTCGTCCTGATCCTCCAGGACGGGCTACGCCTCTTCTTCCACGGCAACGAGTCGTTCCCCGTGCCGGACGTGCCTGACCTGCAGGACGACCCCCGCGGCGACACCCCGGACGTGGAGGACCAAGGCCAGAAGGGCTTCAACTACCGCAGCGAGCCCACCGGACGCCCGTGGTGGCTCGACCTCGACGAACCCGCCACACCGTTGATCTCCGTGCCACCGGAGTCCTGGGTGTGGTTCCGGCTGGTCGGGGGCGCCGACAAGCCGCGGAACCACAGCTTCACCATCCACGGCCACACGTGGGTCACCAACCACATCAGCGAGGCCGGGCGACGCGTCGGCGCGGTCTCCGGGGTCACCAGCGGTTGGGCTGAGACGTTCCATTTCCAGGCGGCCCGACTCCCCGTCGGCGCCCAACGGGCCGACTATGCCTACCGGTCCGGGGTGCTCAAGTGGGACGTCGTGCAGGGGCTGTGGGGGATCATGCGGGTGGAGCCGCCCGGTTGGACGCTGCCGGGAGCAGCTGCTCCCGTGCTTCCCGTCGCGCATCGCCCGTGGAGAGACCTCGTCCGGGAACTGATGCTTCGGGCGATCGGGAGAGGACGTGGCCGGCGCTGACCAGTCGGGCGCTCGTGTTCGGGGGAGCGAGCGGTGAACGAGGGCCTCCACCTGGCCGTACGAGGCCGCCGCGTCCGATCGATCCATGCCCGGCGAGATGGAGACAGGGGTCTCCGGAAGGGCGGACAGGTGCTCCGGACAACCTCCAGCGCTCCTCCCCAGGGCTAGTGCCCTGACCACGAACGTTCGCCGGGATGGTGAATAGCAGTGGTGTGATCAAGCCGCGGTGCGCTGCCGAGGTTGGCCCCAGCGCCGGTGGTGCTCGCTGCGGATGCGGGCGCGTTCGCGGCGTTGGGCGGCGAGTACGTCAGGGTGGCGGGCGTGGGCGTTGCGCCAGCGCAGGTGCGCGTGCAGGGCGCGGGTGAGGACGACGTGGTTGGGGTGGTCGGAGCCGGCGATCACGAAGGAGCGCAGCGAGCCGAAGTTCGGCTCGATCGGGTCGGCCCAGGAGGCGTAGGTCGGGGTGAAGTCCAGCTCGACGGCGTGCCGGGCGGCCCAGGCGCGGATCTTGGGGCCCTTGTGCGCCGACGGGTTGTCCAGGATCACGTAGATCGGGTCGGCGTCGGGGCGGGTGGCGCGGATCGAGCGCAGCGCCGCGAGGGTGTTCGCCGCGGATTTGTGGTGGCGGACCACGCCCCACAGCCGGTCCTCGCCGATCGAGTAGCAGCCGTGGAAGTACCGCACCCCGGCGGTCTTGTGGAAGTTGGCCGGCAGCCGGGCCGGTCGCCCCTGGGGCGCCCAGCCGGCCCCGGGGTGTGGCTGGATGGTCAGCGGGCCGAACTCGTCGAAGGCGAAGGTTCGGTCCGGGTACCGCTCGAGAACCTCCTCGATGCGGGCCAGCTTGGCCTCCCGGTCCGGGTCCGGGGACTCCTTCCAGGTCTTGGTCCGCTGGAAGGTGATCTCGTGGGCGGCCAGCAGCCGGCGAGCTCGCTCCCGGCCGATGCGTACGATCCGGCGCGGGTTGCCGGCCAGGTAGCCGACCAGCTCGCGCAGGCTCCAGTGGGTGAACGGCTGGGCGAGCTTGGCCGGGCGGGTGGTGGCCGTCTCGATGAGGTAGGCCTCGTCCTCAGCGCTGATCCGGCGGGGACGGCCACCCGCCCAGCGAGGGTCCAGCGCCCTCATTCCGAGCTCGTTGAACCGGTGGATCACCTCCCGGACGGTGTCCTCGTCGGCGGCGATCAGCCGGGCGATCGCCGGCACGGTGTTGCCGCTGGCCGAGGCCAGCACCACCATCGCCCGCCGGTAGCGGATCACGCTCTTGGTCGCCTTCGGCTCCCCGCGGCGCACGATCCGCAGCAGCCGCTGACCTTCCTCATCCGAGAGGCGCCGTGCCTTCACGCGTTCGGCCATGCTCCAGCATCGACCCACCGGCAAGGTTGTGGTCACGGCACTAGCAGAACCGCTCCCTGGGTTGGATCCTCATGCCCAGCTTGGAAGGCGAGGTTTCCTTGCGCCCCTTCCGGCTGGTCAAAGCCCCATTTGCCTTTGACCGTGCCTTCAGCGTGCCTTCACCGACGGAGGTGGCCAGCCGGGAGTAGTCATCGACGAGTGAGTGAGGACTTCCAGCGTGCCTACCGCCGGTACCGGCCGATGGTCGAACGCAGCGTCGCCTGGCTGACCCGCGGCGATCGGCGAGTGCCTCACCGCGGCGTGATCAAAACGACGCTGAACCGCCCCGGGTTCAGTGGAGGCTCGGTTCTGCCGGTTGGTCCTCGGTGAGGCCGGCGATCGAACGGTAGTAGTTGTCCTCGAACTCGACCGGTGGGATGTCGCCGCAGGCGCCGTGCAGCCGTCGATGGTTGAACCAGTCGACGTACTCCAGGGTCGCCAGCTCGACGTCGTCGAGGCCGCGCCAGGGGCCGCGGCGGCGGATCAGCTCGGTCTTGTAGAGGCCGATGAGGGACTCGGCGGCGGCGTTGTCGTAGCTGTCGCCCTTGCTGCCCACCGAGCGGACAGCGCCGGCCGCGTCGAGACGTTCGGTGTAGCACACGGCCAGATATTGCGAGCCCCTGTCCGAGTGATGGATGAGCCCGCGGACCTCGTGGCCGTCGCGGGCTCGCTGCCACAGCCCTTGCTCGAGAGCGTCGGCGGCCAGGTCGGTGCGCAGGGAGGTCGAGCAGCGCCAGCCGACGATGCGCCGCGAGTAGACGTCCATGACGAAGGCGACGTACACCCAGCCCGACCAGGTCGCGACGTAGGTCAGGTCGGCGACCCACAGCCGGTTCGGCGCCGCAGCCCGGAAGACGCGCTGCACCAGGTCATCGGGCCGGGGATCGACCGTCGCGGCCGGAACGGTGGTCCGCTTGACCTTGCCGCGCACCGCGCCGGTCAGACCGAGCTCGCGCATCAGCCGCTCGACCTGGCAGCGCGGCACCCGGTGGCCTTCGCGCTGCAGAGTTCGCCAGACCTTCCGGACCCCATAGACGACGAGGTTGTCCTCGAAGACCCGGATGATCTCGGGCTTGAGCTGATCGTCGCGGGCCGCCCGGTGCGAGGGCGGTCGGGTTCGTGCGGCGTAGTAGGTGCTCGCAGCAATCGCGGCGCCCGCCTCGGTGAGCGCCCGGCAGATCGGCTCGACCCCGAACTCCTGTCGGTGCTGATCGATGTAGTCGATCAGCGCTGCTGTGGCCGGTCGAGCTCGGCCGCGAAGAAAGCCGACGCGCTCTTGAGGATCGCGTTCGCCCGGCGCAGCTCGCGGTTCTCCCGCTCCAGCTCGGCCAGCCGTGCCCGTTCGTCGGTGGTCAGACCCGGCGCGTGGCCGGCGTCGATCCGGGCCTGCTGCACCCAGTTCCGCAACGAGTCCGGCACGATCCCCAGCTGCTCGCCGACCCGCTAGGCCCTGTTTGAGAAGTCGCTGAGGAGCGGGCCAGGCGTGTCGGTGCCGGGAAGTAGGCGAGGTCTCCGGTAGAGGGATCAACGACCAAGAAGACCCTCACCACGGAGACCTCGTGGACGGCAGGCTACCTGCCAGCGCCCGCCATGACCTGACCGACGAGCAGTGGGCGATCCTCGCGCCGCTGTTGAAGACGCTGCTACCGATCGGCTCCAAGCCAGGCAGGCCCCGGCGCTGGACGTTGCGACAACTGATCGACGGCATCCGGTTCCGCATCCGGACCGGCTGCCCCTGGCGGGACGTGCCCGAGCGCTACGGCAGCTGGCAGAGCGTCTACGGGCTGTACCGCGCCTGGCAGCTGGCCGGCATCTGGGCGGCGATCGTGACCGGCCTGCAGGCGCTGGCCGACGAGGCCAAGCTGATCGACTGGGTTGTCTCGGTGGACTCCACGGTCAACCGGGCGCACCCGAACGCCGCCGGCGCCCGCCGCCATCCCGAGACCCAGCGCACTCCGCCGGTCGGGGAGCCGGCCGACCACGCGCTGGGCCGTTCCCGCGGCGGGCTGTCGACGAAGGTGCACCTGTCGGCCGAGCGGGGCCGCAAGACGCTGTCGACGACGCTGACCGCAGGGCAGGCCGCCGACAGTCCCCAGTTCATCCCCGTCCTGGAGCGAATCCGGGTGCCGCGGCGGTCCGGGCCGGGTCGTCCGCGCACCCGCCCGGACCGGGTACTGGGCGACAGGGCCTACTCGGCCCGGGCCAACCGGAGCTATCTGCGCCGGCGGGGCATCCCGGCGACCATCCCGGTCAAGGCCGATCAGCAGGCCAACCGGCGCAAGAAGGGCCCGGCAGGGGGCCGCCCGCCGGCGTTCCACCCGGAGCGGTACAAGGACCGCCACGCCGTGGAGTGCGGGATCAACCGGCACAAGCAGCACCGCGGCTTCGCCACCCGGTACGACAAGCTCGCCGTCCGCTACGACGCCACCGTGCAGATCACCAACATCAACATCTGGCTACGCGACTTATCAAACAGGGCCTAGCAGGCGGCGTTGACGCTCAGCTTCTCCGCCCCGTCGACCAGATCGAGCGCGAAGCGGATCGCCCGCTCACGCAGCTCATCGGGGTACTTCCGCGGTGCCGCCATGACTTCCATCCTTCGGTGGTTGGAAGCCTCCATCAATCCCGGGGCGGTTCACGCCTGGCTGTACCTGCGCGCCGCGATCAATCTGCGACGACTACTCACCCTGGGCTTGACCGGCACCGACGGCCATTGGGCACTCGCCTCCTGACCAGCACCACCGGCCGGACCAGGGTGACCGGCGAGCACGGCGACTTTTCGCCCGGACGCTGACCGAGTCCAGGCTGGCGCGGGATCAGTCGGGCTCTCCTTGCTCGCCGAGCCGGTCAAGCACGGTCTGGTGCAGGCGGTCGAAGACACCGGCCTCGGCCCACTCGTGCAGTCGCCGCCAGCAGGTCCAGCCCGACCCGTAGCCCAGCTCGGTAGGCAGCTTGGCCCAGCCGATGCCGGTGGACAGGACGAAAGCGATGCCCTCGAGCACGTCCCGATCCGACGTCCGTGGCCGTCCAGTGCGGCCGTGCACCGCCGGCTTGCGCGGTGGGATCAGCGGCTCGACCAGCGCCCACAGCTCGTCACTGATCAGCCGAGCGGCGGGGAAGACGCCGCCGATGACATGGCCGGCACCCTGCGCCGATGGCGCACTGACAGCCAGAGCCCGAGGACCTACTTCCGCAACGTCTTCTAACTGGCCTCGGTCATGCTGGCGCCGATGGGAAAGTGATCGGAGAAGCCATCCTCATCGACCGGCTTGCCCATGCCGCCGAACGGCCGGGGACGCCGGTGCGTGCCGGTGGTGAACGTGCCTGGGAGCCGCAAGACCTCGACGGTGTCCGCACTTACCCGCAGCTTGGCGTTCGAGGTGGCCATGTTCTTATTCACCAGGAATTGGTCGAAGACGTTTGGCTGGTTGTCGAAGTAGAAGGTGCCCTCGGGTTCGCCGGTGGTGGGCCACGTAAGGTTCCATAGTCGGGGAACTTGGGCGCCGATCACCGATTGTCGTTGCCGGGTGCTCAGGGCGTGGGTTACCAGGGAGGTGTCGAATGGTTCGTCGTTGAAGTCGCCCATGGCGAACACGGGGGTGTCGGCGCCATGGACCTCGAGGGCTCGCTGGTGGAAGTAGGCGAGGGTCTCCCCGGCGATGTGGCGATATCCGGCGGATTCGGACTGGCCGCCGCTGCGGGAGGGCCAGTGGTTGCCGAAACGGTCCAAGTGTGTGTCCAACGTGTGTCCGAAAGTTGACCTGCAGAATGTCGCGAGTGGCGTTGCGGCGGACCGCGACGTGGAAGAACGTCCCCCCGGCCGGAACGTGGAAGAGGCCAGGGTCGTACAAGAATGCAACGTCGATGCCGCAGGCGTCGGCGGTGTCGGCGTGCACCACCTTGTAGGACCGAACCGGTAGCAGCTGGTGGACGGCGCTGGCCAGCAGGTCGAGCACAAAGCGGTTCTCAATCTCGCAGACACCCAGCAAGTCCGGGGCGCGGCCAGCGTTCATTTGTGCGATTACGGAGACCAGCTGAGCGACCTTGCCGTCCCGTAGCTGCGGTGTCCAGCCGACGATGTCGCTGCCGATGGCCCGCCTGACCTTGTCACTACGGTGCTCGGGCGGCGCGTTTTCCTCGTCGAACAGGTTTTCCAGGTTCCACCAGGCAACGCAATAGGTCGACGGCATCGGCGATTCCTCCACTCGGTGTAGCGCACACGGGCACAGTGACCATCGTCGGACGCGCTCGCGGCGCTCCTCACACGTTTGCTGGGCCAGGAACGCAACGCGACCGACCCCTAAGCTTGTCGTTCAACCCCTGACCTGCTGCTCCCTGGTGTCGGTGGGATTCCGGGTGTGACCGTTTTACCGACGTGATGGCGGGAAGTGCGGTGTCGGTTGTGACGCCGAGTGGTTGTCCCGGGTCCGGGATGACTGGGTTCGGAGAGCTGGCCGGCTGGGCGGTCCTTCGGGCGCAGGAAGCGAACCCTCGCCGGACGCGGACGAGGGTCATCCGGTCGGGCGGCAGGAGTTTCCCACGGCCGTGGGCCGATCGGCGACTCTGTGTAAGTGCGTGACCGGGTGATCATCGGTCAGGCTCGGTCGAGCCGGCCGGGAAACATGGTTTCGAACTCAGGACGGAGCTGCTCCTGCTCTGAAGGTGGCACGCTGATCTCCTGACAATCTGTCAGTCCCCGCCAACATGTGGACGGTCATGCGGTAGGGGCCCAGATACCCACGCTGGGCTGGGCTTCGTCCTCGCCCGGCCACGGTGGCATGGTGGTGGCGATGGCGGTGAGCGGTTCCCTTTCCCCCGCTCGGAATTGGAACGTGGTCCCGGCGGGTATGGAGAGCGAGACGCCAGGCCGTAGGTCCACCAGCCCGTCCGGCTCGGTGCTGGGCTGGCGCTACATCTGTCCGGACCCGCTCACCACGTACCAAAGCTCCTCGACGGTGCGGTGCTTGACGGCACGGGAGACGGTTCCGGCCGGTAGTGTGAAGTGGGCCGTTCCGCCGCGGGTGCCTTCCACGAGCAGGCGAACCTCCGAGCCGTCGGGGGCCAGGTAATCCGCAGACGCGGGAAGCTCCTTGGTCTCCGCTCCGTTCACACGTCCTCCTCGATGTCGATACCGCCATGGTGTCCTTGCTTACGCCCTGGCCCGTTAGCTGTGCGCCCGGAGGGTTGGAGTGGCAAGGCGGTGCGGTCACCCGCACACGACGTGCCCGCGTCCCGCGCCGATCAGGTGTGGTACGCCGCGCAGGCCTGGAACCGGGCCGGGGGTGTAGCGGTCGACAATCGACCCGTCGCCAAGTTGGCCGTGGAGGTTGGATCCCCAGGCCCAGAGCACACCGGTGGTGTCGAGAGCGAGGCTGTAGGCGGCCTTGGCGCTCACCGCGACCACCGTCGGGAGGTGAGGCAGGGGGGCGGGAATCGCGCGGGGCATGTCAGTGCCGTCACCGAGCTGGCCGGCCTGGTTGTCACCCCACGTCCAGACGACGCCGTCGACGTCGACGGCCAGGCTGTGGGCATCGCCGGTGGCGACGGCCCGGACCCTCACGAGGCCGAGTACCAGCGTGGCCGTGGAGCGTGGGTCCGTGGTGCCGTCGCCGAGCTGGCCGTCGTCGTTGCTGCCCCAGGCCCAGACGACGCCGTTGACGTCGACGGCCAGGCTGTGTTCTGGGCCGCCGGTGACCGTCCGGACACGGACGAGACCTGTAACCGGGACCGGAGTGGCGCGGTCGGTGGTGGTGCCGTCACCGAGTTGTCCGCGGGAATTCCATCCCCAGGCCCACGTGGTGCCCTCAGCGTCGACGGCCAAGGCGTGGTAGTCCCCGGCGCCGATGGCCCGGACGGGAGGGAGGCCCGGGATCCGTGTGGGGGTGAGGGCGAGCGTCCCTTGGCCGACGTTGGTCCCCCAGAGCCAGACGGTGCCGGTCGCGTCCAACGCCACGTTGTGGGACGCGCCGGCCGCCAGCGCCCGCACGTCGGCCAAGCCGCTGACTAGCGCGGGGGTGCTGCGGTTGGCCAAGCCGCCGTCGCCGAGCTGGCCGGTGTCGTTGGCGCCCCAGGTCCACACGTTTCCATCGGCCTCGAGGGCTGCGCTGTGCCGGGCACCGCAGCACACGGCGCGGACCCCGGCGATCGGTTCAGGCGCGTGGCGGTCGACCGTCGTGCCGTCGCCGAGCTGCCCGTAACGGTTGTGCCCCCACGCTTGAGGCCTGCCCTCGACATCGAGGACGAGGCTGTGTGCAGTCCCCGCCGCTAGGGACATCACCGGCACGTCGCCCGTGTCGACCGGGACGGGGCTAGTCCGCGTTGTAGTCGTGCGGTCGCCGAGCTGTCCGGTGGAGTTGTAGCCCCATGCCCATGCGGCGCCGTCGGCGTCGAGGGCCAGGCTGTGGGAGGCGCCGGCGACAACCGCAACGACGGCGTTCAAGCCGGAGACCGGCCCGGGACTGGCGCGGTCCGCGGTGGTTCCATCGCCGAGTTGTCCGGACCCGTTCTCTCCCCATGCGAACACCGTGTCCCCCCTGGCGCTGGCGCCCACGGCCAAGCTGAAACGGCGGCCCGCGGCGACGGTGTGGACCTCGGTGAGGCCGGGGACTCGGGCGGGCGTGGTGCGGAATGGCTCTGCGTCGTCGCCGAGCTGCCCGGACAGGTTGTCCCCCCACGCCCACACCAGGCCGCGGGCGTCGACGGCCAGACCGTGTCGCTCGCCGACGGCGAGGGCCCGAATCTTGGTCAGGCCGATGACCGGCCTCGGATCGACATGGGCGGTGGTGGTGCCGTCGCCCAGCTGGCCGACCGCATTGTCGCCCCAGGCCCAAACGATCCCGTTCCAGTCGAGCGCGAGGCTGTGCGCCTTGCCGGCGCCGATGGCCCGGATGCTCGCCAGATGGGGCAGTCGACTCGGGATGCTGCGATGGGTGGTGCTGCCATCACCAAGCTGGCCGTACCGGTTGTCCCCCCACGTCCAGATGTGGCCGTCGGCGTCGAGGGCCAGGCTGTGGTCACCACCAGCAGCCAGCGCGCGGATCCCGGCGATGCCGCCGAGCACTGCGGGCATGGTCCGCTGTTCGGTGGAGCCGTCCCCGAGTTGGCCGAAGTTGTTGGCGCCCCACACCCACACCGCCCCGTCGCTGCGCAGCGCGAGGCAGTGCCGGCCACCGGCGACCACGGCCGTACCCGTCGGCGTGACAGCCTTCTCCACCACCGGGCCCGGCACGAACCGGTCGGTGGTGGTGGCGTCACCGAGCTGACCGGAGACATTCCATCCCCAGCTCTGGAGGCTCACCGCCGAAGCTGCCACGGCCGCTCCTCTCGCCTGACGAACAGCCTGAGCCGGGACAATAGAGGCCCCAGGGTCGGCCCGGCGAACGCCGCTCGCCGGGCCGCAGATAAACGCGTAGCGACACGCGAAGCTGTGGCGAGTCGGAGCCGGTGCAGCGAGTTCCCCTTGCCCGGTCGCGGAGTGCGGTTGTAGCGTCTCGATCCGCGGCGCGGCGGCGTGAGACACATCTTCGATTCGTAGCGATTTCTCTCGGATTCCGATTTGTTCGCGCACTCAGGGGGAGACGTATGCCCACATTGCTGCATCCGGGCGTCTATGTCTCCGAACTGCCGTCGGGTGCCCGATCGGTGGAAGGGGCGGCGACCAGCACGACGATCTTCGTCGGGGAGACCGAGCGCGGGCCGCTCGGACCCACGAAGATCAGGAGCCGGTCGGACTACGAACGGGTCTTCGGCGGTTACTTCCGGGTTCGCGACGGCAATGCGGCGCCGACTCGGGTGCTCACGACCTACGCCGTCGACGGCTACTACCAGAACGGCGGGTCTACCGCGTACATCCTGCGGACGATGGACGTCCCGGACGAGGGCGCCGCGACCGCAGTGCGCGGTCCCCTCCGGGCGAGCTCGCCCGGCTTGTGGGGCAACTCGCTCGCGGCCGCGTTCCTGGCGGCCAGCGGAAACGACCCGGGCCGGTTCCGGATCGCGGTCGTCCACGCCTCGCCCGAGAGCGGGAGCCGCAGGCTGGTCGAGACCTGGGACCGGCTCTCGGTCGACCCCGACGACGAGAACTACGTGGTGGAGGTGCTCAAGCGCAGCCTTTACGTGCGCTGGGACCAGTCCTCGCGGACGGCTCCCGACCTGGACGAGCTGGGGACGACGCCGTCGACGAACCCGCCGGAGTCGGTCATCGTGGACGACGCCGAGGCGATGGTCGGCGGCGTGGGAGGCGGCGGCGAGCTCGATCCCGCGGACTACGTGCCGCTGCTCTCGGCCGGGCTGGCCGGCGTGGACGACGCCGCGCTGCTCGTCGCGACCTGCGAACCGCTGCTGACCGGCGACGACGCCGCCTACCTGCAGGTGGTCGACGCCTTCACCGGCTTCGCCGAGACCCGGCCCCGCCAGGACCTGTTCTTCGTCAGCGACCTGCCCGGGCACGGCGACGTGGGTCCCACCGAGGCGACCTCGCTCGTGGTGGCGCAGAAGCGGGGCCGCACGTCGAGCACCTTCGCGGGCCTGTACTGGCCCCACGTCGTCGTGGGCGACCCGGTCGGCATCGGGCGCAACCCGACCATCACGCTGCCGCCGGCCGGGTTCGTCGCCGGGCTGTTCGCGCGCATCGACGGGCGCCGCGGTGTGTGGAAGGCCCCCGCGGGCACAGAGGCGACGCTGAACGGGCCGATCGCCCTGGAGCAGGAGCTCAACGACCTGCACAGCGACGACCTGAACCCACAGGGCGTGAACGCGCTGCGCCAGATTCCGGGCGCCGGGCGGGTGGTCTGGGGTGCGCGGACGACGCTGTCCAGCAGCGAGTGGCGGTACGTGCCGGTCCGGCGCACGGCGATCTTCCTGCGCACCAGCATCTACAACGGAATCCAGTGGGCGGTGTTCGAGCCGAACGACGAACCCCTGTGGGGCAGCCTGCGCGCCACCATCGGCGGCTTCATGGAGACCCAGTTCCGCAACGGCGCCTTCGCGGGCAGCACGAGCGACGAGGCGTACCTGGTCAAGGTGGACGCCGAGACCACCACCGGGATCGACCAGGCCGCGGGTGTGGTGAACATCCTCGTCGCGTTCGCGCCCCTGCGGCCCGCGGAGTTCGTGGTCGTCAAGCTCAGCCAGAAGACCCAGGCCGGATGAGGAGGACCCGGTGCCGCAGTTCTCCGTCAACACCCACCGGCTCGATCCCTACACCAACTTCAAGTTCCGGGTGAAGTGGGACAACGTCTACGTCGCTGGCCTGTCGAAGATGTCGGCGATAAAGCGCTCCACCGAGGCGATCGAGTGGCGCGAGGCCGGCGGGCCGTCGATCGTGCGCAAGCTTCCCGGGCGCACCAAGTTCGAGCCGGTGACGCTGGAGGCCGGGTTGACCCACGACCGGCAGATGTTCGACTGGGCGGACCTCGTGAACTCTCCGCGCGGAGACGCCGGGATGTCGCTGCGGAACTACCGCAAGGAGGTCACCGTCGAGGTGATGAACCTGCAGGCCCGCCCGGTCATGGCCTTCACCCTGCACCGGGCGTGGGTGTCGGAGTTCCAGGCCGTGCCGGAGATGGACGCGAACGCGAACGCCGTCGCGATCCAGACCCTGAAGATCGAGTACGAGGGGTTCTCGGTCGACCCGTCGGTGACCGAGCAGCCGGAGACCTGATCCGCGATGCCCGTCCCCGAGCGCCTCGACAGCCCCTTGCGCCCGCCGCGCGGCGACGTGAGCGGTCCCGCGGCGCCGTCCTCCCCGCCCGACCGGACACCGGGGCGCCTGCCGCTGCGTGGGCTCACCGGGTGGGAGGAGGAGTACCTCGAACGGCACCAGGCCGAGCCGAACACCGCCCGGCTGTGCAACGAGGTCCTCGCGCGGTGCCTCGTCCAGCCGGGCGACGACCCGGGGGAGGCACGCCGGACGGTGCGCGACCTGCTGGTCGCCGAGCGCGACCGCGAGCTCGTGGCCCTGCGCCGCATGTCGCTGGGGCCGCAGGTGACTGCCCGCGTCGACTGCCCCGCCTGCGGTGAGGCCGGGGAGGTGGAGTTCTCGCTCGACGCCCTGCCGCTGGAGTTCCCGAAGCCGCCACCGCACCTGGATGTCGTCGTGCCGGGCATCGGCGAGGTGCGGCTGCGGCTGCCGACCGCGGGCGATCAGGAAGACCTCGGCGACGCCGACCTCACCGGTGCGGCCGAGCGGCGCAGCTGGTTGCTGGCCCGCTGCCTGCTGCGCTACGGCGACCGCACGGACGGCTTCGACCTCGACTTCTCCCGCAGCCTGCCCGTGCTGGTCCGGGCGGTGCTCGAGGCCGCCGTCGAGGGCAACCTGCCGGACCTCGCGCTGGAGATGGCGATCGACTGCCCCCACTGCGGGGCGGCGGTCACCGCCCCGTTCGACGTGCCGAACTTTTTTTTTCGAGCTGACCGGGCGGGCGCACCGGCTGCTGCGCGATGTGCACCGGATCGCCCGCGCCTACCACTGGTCCGAACACGACATCCTCGCGCTGCCGCTGGACCGTCGCCTGGCCTACCTCCTGCTGCTGGAGGAAGAGGCCGACGCCGCCCTGCTCGCCGGGCTCACCGGCGACGGCTGAGTGTCGCGCCGCGGGGGCGGTGAGATGCCCTCGCTCTCGCAGGTCGTCGCACCTCCGCTGCGACCGGCGGCGTCCCACGCGCGCCAGGCCGAGCCGGCCGGACGGTGGGCGCCGCTGCAGCCCGGCCGTCGCGCCCCCCTGCACTCCGGAGCGCGGCACCGGTCGGGCAGTGCGTGGCGCGCGCCCAACCCGCTCCCGGCGGCTCCGTTGAGCCCCGGCACCGCACTGGCGGCGCGATCGGCGGACGGACCTGCGCTCGACGCCGGCGCAGCGGACCCCCCGGATGCGGCGCCGCCTCCGGGGCAGAGGCGCACGCGGTGGGCCCGTCCTGCCCCGCACGTCGAGGCGCCGTCACCGACGCCGGCCCGAACCGGGCCGGGCAGGACCGCGGCCGGCCGGGACGCCCCTGAGCCGGCGCCGCGCGGGTCCGTGTCCGCCAGGGAAACTCCGGACCGGGGGCCTCGGCTCCTGGCTGCACCGGACCGGGCCGCATCAGGCCATGCCGTCCCGGACCTCGCGGCGCCGGCCCGGGCCGCCGCCAACGTGACCGGGTCCGGCCGCACCGGACCCGGTCGGGCAGCGCAGCCGGTCGCGCCGGCGCCGGCCCCGGTCCCACGGGCGACGACGCCGGTCCCCGTCCCAGGGGCGAGGGCGCGGGGGCCGGCCAGGACAGCCGCCTCGCCGGGGCCGACAGCGCCGAGGGCCGCAGCGGCGGGGACCCCATCGCGACCGGCCGACTCCGGCAACACGACCGCGGTGTCACGTCCCGCCGTGCGACCGCCCGGCACCCCACCCGCGGGGGCCGCCCACCCGGCCTCCGGGTCCTCCGCAGGCGCGACGCGGGTCCTCCCGGCCCCTGCCGGCCGTCCCGAGCCGACCGCACCGCCTCCTCTAGCCGCCGCCGCACCGGTCCCGGCCACCCGCCGTACCGGCCGGCTCCACGCGGGGCCGCCCCGATCCGGTCCGTCCCGGACCGGCGCTCCCCACCCCGAGCGGCCCCCCGCACCCGACGGCTCACGCGGCGCCGCCCCGCGACCCAACCCCACCGCGCGGTCGGCGGCCCACCCCCGCGTGCTCGCGGCGCCAGCACCGCGCTCGGCCGGGCACGCCGCGCCGCCCGCCCCCGTGTCGGTGGAGATCGGCCGGCTCGAGATCCGCACCGTCGCGGCGCACCGCCCCGCGCCACCTCCGGTCGCGCCGGCGCGGCCCACACCGCCCCCGCGCCCCCACACGATCGACCCGGGCCTGCGTCTCCACCGTCCGGGACTGCGCGGGTGGGGGCCGTAGATGGCCGCGTACTTCCAGGGCCTCAACGACGTCACCCAGGTGCTCGTCGAGCACATCCGCGCCGGGACCGCCATCGAGGACGTGCAGGCCGGCGCACCCCGCGACGTCGCGGCCACCTCCGAGGCGGCGGCGCGCATCACCCTGCTCTACACCACCCCCCAGCCCGGGCACCGCAACGACCCGCCCGACCGCCGCCCCGACGGCTCGCTGCGTCCTCCGCCGCTGGTGCTGTCGTGCTTCTACCTCGTCACGACCTCGGGCACCGACGTCGACGACCCGGTCGCCGCGCACCACGCCCTCGGCCGGATCATGGCCCTCTACCACGACACGCCGGCGCTGCGGCTGCCCCTGTCCGACACCGTGGGCGCCGCCAGCACCTTCACCACCCTCGGCGAGGGCGACCTAGGGGTCGTCCAGGTGCCGATCGCCCTGGACCAGGTCGACAAGATCTGGACCTCGCTGGAGGCCAAACTCCAGCCGTGGGTGCTGTTCGAGGTCGCGCCCGTCGCCCTGCTCGCCCGCCTGGACGACCGCGAGCCGGTTCCCGTAGTGCGGCCGGGCGGCGTCGTCCTCGGCGTCCGGGCAGGCACGCGTCCGCTGGTCACCCGGGTCAGCCCCGCCGCGGTCCGAGCCGGCGGGCGCGTCCGGATCGACGCCGCGCTGCCGGGCACGCTCACCGGCGTCGCGGTGGGCGGGGTCGCCGTCGCCCCGGACGACGCATCGCTCGCTGCCGCGCCCGCCGGGACGCCGCTGCTGCTCAGCCTCGACAACGGCGGGCTGGAGGCGCTGAGCCCGGGGGCGCACGCGCTGTCACTGCGCGCGGCGGGCCTGCCGTCCCGACCCGGCACCGTCCGCGTCGCCGACCCGGCCGCCCCCGCCGTCGACGCGCCCGGCCTCGACCCGCACGATCCGGCAACCGACCTCGTTCTGACCGGCGTGAACCTCGGCGGCGCCCGGGAAACCGTGCTCTGGCCGGACGAGGAGGTCGCCACCCCCGCCGACGTGCGCACGCTGGCGGTCGCCGACGTCACCGCGGAGTCGGTGACGATCTCTGCGGCCGACCTCTCGGCCCTGCCTGCCCGGGCGGGGGCGTGGCGACTGACGCTGCGCGTCGGCGACGGTGTCTTCACCCCCTATGTCGTGCTGGAGCTGGGATCGTGACGGGCATCGGACTCGCCCGCGAGGCCGCGCTGCTCGGCGCGGAGTGCCTCGTCGCCGAGTCGGCCGACGAGGTCCGCGATGCCGACGAGGGCTGGACCGCGCACTCCGCGGCCCGCCGGGAGTTGCGCGCCCGCATGTGCGAGCACGAACGGTCCCCGGACGAGGACCGCGTGCGGCTGTGCGACCGGCTCGGCCTCGATGGCCCCGCCTACTGGCTGGTCATGCTCTGCGCGGCCGTCGAGTGCCACCCCGAGGCGGCGGCAGCGGTCAGCCTGCTCGCCGAGGACCCGCGCCAGCAGCTGCCTACGCCATGGGTGGTTGCCCGGGTCCTGCGCGGCATCCGCGAGGTCCCGTTCGCCGCGGCCCTGTCCGCGTCGCTCGACGGCGGCGCCGCCCGCTCGGCCGGCCTCGTCGAGGTCGTCGAGCAGACCCCCGGCCTCCCGCACGCCCAGCAGACCGTGCGGCTCACCCTTCCCGAGCTGAGGGCCCTCACCGGCACCCGGGCCGGAATCGAGGAGCGCCACCACACAGCGGTCCCCCCGGGCCGCCCCGCCTTCCCCGCCGACCAGGTCACCCGCGCTGCTCGTCTGCTCGACCGCCGCGGTCTGCTGGTCCTGTGCGGGCCGTCACGCCGAGCGGGCCGCCAGCTGGCCTGCGACGTCGCCGCCCACCTCGGCCGCACGGCACACCTCGTCACCGTCGACGGGGACCTGCCGCAGGCAGCCGACCTCGTCCGGATGCCGGACGGGCTGCCCGTCCTGGACCTGCACGGCGTGCCGACCGTCACGCAGACCGCACTGTCCCGACTGGCCGCCGGGGCCGGGCCGCTGGTCGCGGTCGTCGACGACACGGCCGACACCCTCGACGGCAGCGACGGGGCCACCGTCGACGTCGGCGTCCTCGGCCACCGCGAGGCCCTGCGCATCTGGACGCCGCTGGTCGGCGAGGCCTGCGCGCGGACGCTCGCGGCGCGCTTCCGGGTGAGCGCCGAGGAGGCCCGCGGCGCGGTCCGCGACGCCCGAGACCTGCGCGGCCCAGACGACGTCCCCGCAACGGGGAGCTCCCCGCCGGTCGCCGCCGGCGCTGTGGCCGCACAGTTGCTCGTCCGCGGTGCGCGCCGGATGGGCCGCTCCGTCCAGGTCGTGACGACGTCCGCCCGGCTTGCGGACCTCGTCGTCCCCGCTCCGCTGCGCGCCGAGCTGGAGGACATCGTCTCCTGGCACCGCCACGCCCACCGGGTGCGGTGGGACATGGAACTGCCTGCCGCCGCGGACGCCACCGGCACCGGCCTGACTTGCCTGCTCGCCGGCAAGCCCGGCACCGGCAAGACCTTCGCCGCCCGGTGCCTCGCCGGAGAGCTCGGCCTCAACCTCTACCGCGTCGACCTCAGCCAGGTGGTGTCCAAGTACATCGGCGAGACCGAGAAGGCGCTCGCCCGGCTGTTCGACGAGGTCGAGGCCGGACACGGACTGCTGCTGTTCGACGAGGCGGACGCGTTGTTCGGGCGCCGCTCCGAGGTCAAGGACGCGCACGACCGCTACGCCAACATCGAGGTCGGCTACCTGCTCCAGCGGCTGGAGGCACACGAAGGGATCACGGTGCTGACCACGAACCTGCAGGGCAACATCGACGCCGCGTTCGTGCGGCGCATGCGCTTCATCCTGCAATTCCCCCTGCCCGACCGGGACCTGCGCCGCCGGCTGTGGGAGCGGTCGCTGCCCGCCGCGCCGTTCCGCGACGAGGACCTGGAGCTCGACGCCCTCGCCGAGCGCTTCCCGCTGGGCGGCGGCGCGATCCACAACATCGGCCTCGCGGCGGCGCACCTGGCGGCCGCGAGCCCGTCGGGCCGCGTCACCGCCGCCCACGTCCTGCGCGCCACCCGTCGCGAGCTGCAGAAGGCGGGCCGCCCGGCCGACGCGGCGGCGTTCGGGCCCCTCGCCCCGCTGCTCAACGCGAACGGGGTGGCCCGGTGAGACCCGTCCGGTTGCGGATCGACCACCTCGCGGTGGAGATCGGGGAGGACGTGCGTGCCGGGGAGGCCGAGGCCACGGTGCGCAGCGCCCTCGCGCTGCTCGCCACCAGGCTGGCCGGCGCGCCCCTCGGCGGCGGCCGCGACGCCCCGCGGCGGGCACTGCAGCTGATCGAGCTCGAGCCCGGGTGGGCCGACCGGATCGCCGGCCCCGAGGCGGCGGCGCGGCTGGCCGACGAGCTGTTCCGCCGGATCGCCGGAGCGGCTCCGTGACCGGCGCGCTGAACTACCTGCGCGGCGCGTTCGTCGCCTACGAGCCCGGCGGCTACCCGGACCGCAAGCGGGTGATCCCCTTCCGGTTCAACCCCGAGGGCCTCACGCGCACGGTGGCCGTCGAGGCCGCCCCAGCGGCCACGGGGGTGGAGGGCGCCGGCCCGGGTGGAGCCGCCCCGCCGTCGGCCGAGGCCAGCGCCGAGGCGGGCGGCGCGGTGAAGGAGACCTTCTCGGTGGCAATCCGGCTGGACCTCGCCGACCGCGACCGGGCACTGGGAAGCCTGGACGAGCGGCTCGGCATCGCCCCGGAGATCGCCGCGATCGAGGACCTGCTGCACCCCACGCAGACGGAGGCCGAGGCGGCGTCGGACGGGACCGAGCCCGTGCGCGCCGCGCGACCCCGCCCCACCGTCCTGCTGGTGTGGGGACGCAAGCGCGTCCTGCCGGTGCGGATTGTGTCCCTCAAAGTCGACGAATCGGTCTACAACAGCGACCTCAACCCCGTACGCGCCGAGGTCGAGGCGTCGCTGGAGGTGCTCGGCGAGTCGGCGGCCCGCGGCGACCCCGCGGTGCGCTCCGCGCTCGACCACACCGAGGCCGGGCGCCGCGAGCTGGCCCGCATGTACTACGACAACACCGCCGCGCAGGGCTCGACGATCCTGCCGCTCTGAGGAACCGCAAGGGAGGACACCGCCGTGATCGACCGCAGGAGTCGCTACTCGTCGACGCCGGTCCTCGTCGTCGACGACGGTCACGGCGGCACCCACCCCCTGCTCGACCTGCGACCCACCCCGCCGACCAGCGGGGTGCTGGAGGTCGTGCCGACCGCATCCGACCGGCTGGACCTGCTGGCGTTCCGGTTCTACCGCGACCCGACCCGGTTCTGGCGCCTCTGTGACGCGTCGAGCCGGCTCGATCCCTTCGACGTCGTGGCACCGGGTGAGCCGCTCCCGGTCCCGCCGGACAAGTAGCTCCGTGGCGTCGGCGCGCGTCGCCCTTCTGATCGCCGGGACTGCGCTGGAGGCGGGCGTCCTGGCGCAGCTGACACGCGTCGAGGTCCGGGAGAGCGACACCGACCCGACGGTGCTGGCGCTGCGCTTCGGCCTCGTGCAGCGCGGCGACGGCGAGTTCGGCCCACTCGACGACGATCTGTTCGAGCCGGGGGTGGCGCTGGCCTTCGAGATCGAGCCGCCCGGCGGCGTCGCACAGCGCCTCTTCGACGGAAGCGTCACCCACGTCCGCCCGCACTTCGAGACCATCGCCCAGAACGCCTACGTCGAGGTGCTGGCGATGGACGCGGCTGTCGTCCTCGACGCGGAGGAGCGCGTAGCCGCGTGGCCGAACATGACCGACGGCGACGTCGTCGCGCAGATCCTGGCTGGATACCGGATCCCGGTGCAGGCCGCCGACACCCCCGTGCGCTACGACGACGAGCGTCAGCTGCTTGTGCAGCGCGCCACCGACTGGCGCTTCCTGCAGCACCTCGCCCGGCGCAACGGCGCCCGCTTCTACTTCGAGTACGACCCTGGGCAGCGCCAGGTTGTCGCGCACTTCGCCGTGCCGGAGGTCACCGGGCCGCCCCAGGCTGACGTCGTGATCCAGCAGGAGGGGCGGTCCCTGGTCTGGGCGGACCTGCAGCTGGTCGCCACTGGGCCGGTCACCGTCACCGGCGCGGCGCTGGACCCCGTCGGCAAGCGGATCGTCCGCGGCGCCGGAACCCCCGCTCTCCCGGTGATGGGCGACGACGACGCGGCCGAGACAGTCTCCTCCGGCCTGCGGACCGCCGGGGCCGGCGCAGCCGCGACCCTGCTGCGGGACCCCTTCCCCCTCGACGAGGCGATCGGCGCGGAGGCGACGGCGGCGACGGACGCGGCCCGGTTCCTCGTCGAGCTGCGCGCCGAGCTGGATCCCGAGCTTTACCGGGGGCTCCTGCGCGCGCGCCGCCCGGTGCTCGTGCGCGGCGTCGGGCGGCGGTTCTCCGGCACCTACTACGTCACGTCGGTACGCACCACCCTCGACGGCGCGGTGCTGTCGCAGACCTTCGCCGCCACGCGCAACGCCACCGGCCTGACCGGGCAGGAGAACTTCGGACGATCCGCGGAGGAGGTGCCCCCCTCATGACGGGGATGCCCGACGACGACTGGGTGGTCGACCGGTTCTACGGCAAGTACGAGGGCGTGGTGACCGACGTCGAGGACCCACTGAAGATTGGGCGCCTGCGCGCACGTGTGCCCGCCGTGCTCGGCGAGGAGGTCGACACCGGCTGGGCGCTGCCATGCGTGCCGGCCGGCGGCGCGAACGGCGCCGGCATGCTCTTCCTCCCGGCCGCCGGCGCCACGGTGTGGATTGAGTTCGCCGGCGGCGACGTCTGCCGCCCGCTGTGGGTCGGGACGTTCTGGGGCGCTCCCGCCAGCACGGGCGGGGCGGACGACCTGGGCGAGGCAACCGGCTCCGAGGCCCCCACGGCGGACGGCGGCAAGGACGCGTCACCGACCCTGCACGTCCTTCGCACCCGCGGCGGCCACGAGCTGACCTTCGACGACGACGGCGAGGTGGTGCTGCTCGCCAACGGCAACGGCAGCAGCTCGGTGCGCTTCGAGCGCGACGGCACGGTGGTGGTGACCGCGGAGAAGATCAAGCTCGGGGCCGGAGCGGGGGAGAAGCTCGTGCTCGGCGATGCGTTCCAGCAGCTGTACAACAGCCACACCCACCCGACCGGGGTCGGCCCGTCCGGGCCGCCCGCCCAGCCGATGGCCGCCAACCACCTGTCCGCGACCGTGACGACCGAGTAGGGAGAACCGGTGGCCCTGGATCCCACGGTGCTCGCAGCGTCCCTGCGGTCCGGCTGGCTCGTCCCCGAAGGCGGGCACCACCCCACCGATGCCATGTCGTCCGCGGACGCATTCGCCGCCGCCGTCGCGAGCTGGTTCGCCTCCGCGACGGCCGGCGCGTTCCCCTGCGCGACCGCCGCGGCGCGCCGGCCGCAGCTGGCCTCCGCGGCCGTTCCCGCTCTGCAGGCCGGTTCCGCGGCGGCGGCCGGGGCGCAGCTTGCGCTCGCCCTCGCCGGTTACCTCGCCGGGCAGGTTTTCGGTCCCGGGGTGGCCGCCCCGCCCGCAGCCGTCGCGGCCGCCCAGGCGGCGATCACGGCCGTCCTGGCCGACCTCGACATGGCCCTCGACACCCGAGCGGATCGGCTCGCGAGGGCCGCGCACCTCCTCGCGGCGTCGTCGATCGTCACGTTCCCGCCCGTCGTCTCGCCCCCCGTCCCGGTGACCTGAGGAGCGGAACCCTTGGCCCTCTACGCATACCAACCGTTCACGCTGCGCGCCGACCGCGGCGCCGTCGCGATCACCGCCGACGCGGACCGACATCTGCGCGACAAGATCCTCGCCGTGCTCTTCACCGCGCCGGGGGAGCGGGTGAACGCCCCGCGCTTCGGGGTCGGCCTCGACCGGAGCCTGTTCGAGGGTCTCGACGACCTGACGTCCGCGGCCGTCGAGTTCCGGGTCGCGGAGGGCCTGCGCCGCGAGCTCGGCGACGAGGCCCTGATCGACCGGGTCGACATCGAGACCGACCCGCCGGGTGGCCAGCTCATCGTGTCGATCGAATACCGGCGCCGCCTGGACCGCAGCCCGCGCCGTCTGGAGGTGGCCCTGTGAGCAATGGCCCTGTGAGGGATGGCCCTGGGAGGGGTGATGCTCCGGCCGGGGCACCGCTCGTGTGGGACGCCGGGCGGCTCGACGGCACGGAGTGGCAGGGCATCCGGTACCTCACCCTCGAGATCGCCACGGGCGCCGACTTCCCGGCCGTCGTCACTGCCCATCTCAACCACCCGGTCGGCGACCTGACCGCGGAGAACGTCGTGATCCGCGGCGGCCGGCGGCGGCCGGTGCCCCCGCACGAGGTCGACCTCGGCGACCGATCCGTGACCGTGCGCTTCCGCGGGTTCGGCGACCACTCGCCGCACACCGTCACGCTCACTGCCGGTGGCGGACGGGCGCTGCACCCGTTCTTCGCCTCCGCCGAGTTCCGGTTCACCATCAACTGCGAGGCCAGCGACTGCCGCCCGCTCCCCGGAGGCGCCGGGCGCGCGGCGGTGCAACCCCCCGCCGTCGACCTGCTGACCAAGGACTTCACCGGCTTCGTCGGCCTGCTCACCGACCGCGTGCGGGTGCGCAGCCCGGCGGTCACGGACCTGTCCGGGGCGAGCTTCGAGCGGATGCTGCTCGAGCTGCTCGCGTGGTACGGCGACATGACCAGCTACTACCAGGACCGGGTGGCGGCCGAGGCGTTCGTCGAGACCGCCAGGCAGCGCTTCTCCCTGCGCCAGCACGCCGCCCTCCTGGGCGCGCCGGTCGACGACGGACGCGCTCCCGCCACCGTGCTCGCGTTCGACGTCGGCGCGTCAGGGTTCGTGCCCGCCGGACTGGCCGTGGAGCTGCCGACCGCGCCGGACGAGGTTCCGGTGACCTTCACCGTCACCGCCCGCACCCGCGTCCTGGCCGAGCACGCGAGCAGCCGGCTGCGGGTGGCCGCCTTCCCCGGGGCCGCCGCCGCGCAGGTCCCGGTGGGCGCGACCGAGCTGCTGTTGTGGGGGGACGGGCCGGTGCTGCGCCGGGGCGACCGGGTGGCCTTCGTGCAGGGCTCCTCCGCGCAGGTCGTCACGCTGACCGCCGACGCCGTCCGCCGCACCGCGGCCGGCTGGGTGAGCGACCCGGAGGACACGTTCGACCCCGCCACCGACCCGCCCGCTGCCGTCACCCGCCTGACCTGGGCCGAGCCGCTTGCCCAGGCACTGCGACCGTGGGGGCCGGTGCCGCTGTCGATCCACGCGAACCTCGTCGACGCCCGCTACGGCACCCCCCGCATCGCCGTCGCCGGGGGCGCCCCGCCCGAGCGCGACGCGGTGCCGCTCCGCCTGACCCGCGAGGCGGCGGTCGTGGAGCGGCGCGGCGCTGGCGGCGCGCTGCTCCTGCGGGCGCTGCGGGTGCCGGAGTCTCCGGTCGTCCACGATGACGGCCCTGCGCAGATCGGGGAAGGCGGCAGCGCGCCCGCCCTGGACGTGACGATCTCCGGAGACCGGTGGACGCGGGTCACGCACCTCCTCGCCTCGCGCTCCTTCGACCGGCACTACACCACGTCCCTGGACGAGGAGGGCGCCGTCTGGCTGCACTTCGGCGACGGCGTCGAGGGGCACGAGGTCGAGCTCGACGGCCCGGAGCGGCCGCAGGGGACGATCCGGCTGGACTACCGGCTGGGCGACCCGCTGACCGGCAACGTCGGGCTCGGCACGCTCACCCGCGTGGTGGCCCCCGCCACCGGCAGCGCCGTGGGGACCGCCCTGACCGCGCTCGCCGGGGTAACGGTCACGAACGTGCTGCCCGCCACCGGAGGCCGCGCGCCCGCGACGCTCGCCCGCCTCCGGGAGGAGCTGCCCCGGTCGTTGCGGCACGGGCCGCTGCAGCGCGCAGTGACACTGGCCGACTACGCCGCCGTCGCCATGCAGGTACCGGGCGTCGGGAGGGCGACCGCCCGCGCTCGCGGCGGTCCGTTCAACACGGTGGCCGTGCTGGTCGACCCCGCGGGTGCGGACGACCTCGACGACGACCTGCGCCGCCGGGTGCACACCCACCTCGAGACGCTGCGCATGACCGGCCGCGAGCACGTGGTGCTGGCCGCAGACTACGTCGCGCTGGAGGTGGCGCTCGTGGCATGCGCGGCGCCCGGAGTGCCTCCGAACCGGGTCCGCGACCGGGTGCTCGGCGAGCTCGTCCCCGGCTCCGCGGAGCGTCCCGGATGGTTCCACCCGGACCGGCTCAGCTTCGGTGACGCCGTCCGGCTGGGCGACCTGCTCGCGTTCGTCCAGGGCCTGCCGGGGGTCCGGGCCGTCACCGCCACGGCCTTCCGGCCCCTCGGCGAGCGCGTCGGGCCGCCGATCCACGACCTCATCCCGCTCGGGCGCACCAGGGTCGCCCGCCTCGACGCCGACCCGGACTTCCTCGAGAACGGCACGCTGACCGTGCAGGTCGTCGGTCTCGACGCCGACGGCTCCGCGTTCACGGTCGACGGGCACCCCGCCGCCGAGGGGGTGGGGGCGTGAGTCGCCCGCCGAACCCGCGCTCGGCCCGGTCCCCGGTCGCCGGGACGAACGGCGACCCGGGCCGGCTGGACTACCTGCCCCAGGAGTACGCCGACCTCCTCGCCCTGCAGCAGGACCTGGCCGTTCCCCGCCTGGGCCGCCCGCGCCCCGACACTGACGCCGCGGAGGCGCCCGACGGCGGGCAGAGCGGCGACCTCGCGTGGACGTTCATGGACCTGTCCGCCCTGCTGGGCCACGTGCTCGCGGTCTACCAGCGGCACCACGCGCGCGAGGCATTCATCAGCACGGCACGCGCGCCGAGCAGCCTCGTCCGCCACGCCCACCGCCTCGGCCACGACCCCGACCCCGGCCTGGCCGCGAGCGGCCACGTGGTGCTGTTCACCAAGGCCGGCGTCGGTGGCAGCGTCGCGGCCGGGCTCGCCCTGGCTAGCACCCCGCTGGGCGAGCTCGCGACCCAGGACTACGAGACCCGCGACGACGTCGTCGTCGACGCGGCGCTCAACGAGATGGTGCCGCTCGACGCGCGGAAGCCGGTCACCGTCGCCGCGGCCGAGACGCAGCTGCGGGTACGGGGGGTCGGCCACCGGCTGCGGGCCGGAGACGTCATCGCCCTGGTCGCGCCGCCGCAGTGGCGCGGGTTCGTCGTCACCGATTTCGTCGAGGAGCCGTCGGCGGAGGATCCGGCGGGGGACGCGACGCTGCTCCGGCTCGACCGGGAGGTCGGCGCCGCGCTGGGCCTCGTGGACGTGCGGCGGGCGGTGGTGCTCGCCCACCCGCACCGGGTGCTACGCGCATTCGCTGCTGACGCCGACCCGGCGCTGTTCCCGCCCGCCGCGGTGCGGGCCGCCACGGACGACAAGCCGCAGGAGGCCCCGCGGTACTGGTACGCGGTGCACCGCCCGGACGGAACGGGGCACGTGGCGGACGACGTCTACCTCGGCGAGCGGGTCGACGACCCGCTCGCCGGAGGGCACGTCCTGCGCGGCACCGGCGCCGACGCGGCGCTGCTCGAGATCGTTGGGGAGTCGGAGGCGGGGGTGACGCTGCACCGCGAGGCCGAGGAGGAGCTGACGACTCACACCGTCACCCTCACCCCGACCGACGACGGGGGCTTCACGACCACTCTGGACGAGGTCACCGTCACCCAGCTGCAGGCCGGCCACGTCTCGGGGACGGTCACGGCGGTCCAGGTGGCCGGCCGCGATGGCGCACCGATCCCGCGCGCGCAGCACCCGCTTCCCGTCGACTGGTACGCCCACTGGTCGGCCAGCCTCGCCCTCGCTGACGCCACGAGCAGCACCGAACTCCTCACCGAACCGCTGCGCCTGCCCGGGTTCCTGCCGGCGATGACCCCGGGACGGCCGCTGGTGTTCCGCGACCGGGCGGGGACCGTCGCCCAGGTCGTGACGGTCCGCCGCGCGGAGCTCGACGACGGCTCGGACCTCGGCGGGAAGGGCGAGACCCGAATCTGGTGGGACCCGGTCACGCCCCCGCCGCCGCCCGGTTGGCGCCTGCACGACCTGGTTGTGCACGGCAACGTCGTCCGCGTCTCGCACGGGCGCACCGTTCGCGAGGTGCTCGGCGGCTCGGACGGGGTCACGCCCTTCCAGCGCTTCCCGCTGCGCGAGAAGCCGGTGACCGTGCTGCCGGGCCCGACGGGCGGCGAACCCGAGCTCACCATCCGGGTCGACGGGGTGCGCTGGACGCGCGTCGCCGACTTCGCCGACAGCGGACCCGACGACCGGCACTACCGCAGCGTCTCCGACGAGGCGGCGGGAACGACGGTGGTGTTCGGCGACGGCCGCAACGGGGCGGTGCCGCCGTCGGGGCGCAGGAACGTCGAGGCTGCTTACCGCGTGGGTCTGGGTCGCGCGGGCAACGTCGAGCCGCGGCGGCTGAGCCGGCTCACCCGCGCCCACCCGCTACTGGCCCGCGCGGTGAACCTCACGCCCGTCCACGGCGGGGCGGAGCCGGCCGACCCCGAGGCGGTTCGCACCCAGGCCACCCGCTTCCTCCGCACGTTCGACCGGGCCGTGTCGGTCGCCGACCTCGCCGACCTGGCCCTCACCATGCCGGGCATCGCACGGACCGCCGCCCGCCGGGACGGTGCCCAGGCGGCGGTCCTCGTCGTCGCGACCGCCGACGGGGTCGCCCCGCCCGCGCTCGACGCGGTGCGCGCGTTCCTCGACGCCCGCCGCGACGTCACCGTGCCGCTCGCGCTGCGCGGCCCGCAGCCACGCGACGTGCTGGTGTCCGTCACGGTCGAACCGGACCCCGCCCACCTCGCCGAGGAGGTCCGCGACCGGGTGCGCCGGGCGCTGCACGGCGGCCCGCCTGGCGCCCCCGGGCTGTTCACCTTCGCCTCCCGCGCCCTCGGGCAACCCGCCTACCTGAGCGAGGTCCTCGCGGTGCTGGAAGCCGTCCCCGGAGTCGTCGGCGTGCGGGTCACCCGGTTTGTGCCGCAGGGGCACACCGGCGTGGCCGACGTCGTCTCGGCGGGAGTGGAGGAGTGGCTGCGGCTGCTGCCCAACAACCTCGCCGTCAACCTCGCCGGCGGTGCGCCATGACCAAGCCACCACCCGACCCCGGGGCGCGCGGTCCCGATTCGCTCGACCCCTACCCGTTCGACCGGGATGTGCTCGCCGAGGTCGCCGATCGGCTCTACGCAGCGCTGCCGGCGCTCTACCGGGTGCCCGACGCGCCCCCCGCCGGCCGCGGCGACCTCCTGCGGTTGCTGCAGGTGCTGGCCGCCCCGCTCGCCGTGGTCCGCCAGAGCATCGACGACTTGCACGCCGACCTGTTCGTCGACACCGCCGACGACGCCATGATCCCCTACCTCGCCGAGATGGTCGGCGTGCGGCTCGCGTTCCCCGACGCCGCGTCCAACCGCCGCGACGTCCGCGGCACGGTCGGCTGGCGACGACGCAAGGGCACCCCGGCGGCACTGGAGGAGATGGGCAGCGAGCTGACCGGCCAACCGATCGTGCTCACCGAGGGGTGGCGGCGGGTGCAGCTGGCCCAGGACCTCGACCTCCCGCGGCCGGAGCGGGTCGTCGTCGACGTCCGGCCCGCCGTCGTCGCTGAGCAGTCCGGCGGGCCGCTCGACGCCTTGCACCACACCGTGGACATCCGCGCGATCTCCGCGACCACCGGCCGCCATCATCCCCGGCACGTCACACACTGGCTGTCCCCGACGGTCACGTTCCCCCTGCGCGGGGCGACAGCGCCGGACCGCAGCGTGCCCCCCGACTCGGACGTGCGCCACGCCGTACACCCGCTAGGCGTCCGCCAGCAGCTGCGCGCGAGCCGGGCCGCGGGCGACCGGACGCCGTTCGTGGACCGCATCCCCGAGCAGCACTTCGCGGCCGCGCCGCAGCGCTGGTTCGCCGCCACGGGCGGGATCACCGTGCGGGTGTGCGGAATGCCGGCCGCGGTCGCCGGCATCCCGGCCGGCGTCGAGCGCGTGCCGGAGACGCTGGTGGCCGACGCCGTCCTCGGCGCCGGGAACGCCACGCTGACCGCACTGGACCTGCCGACCCGGGGTTGGCGCGGGCCGGTCCGCGTCGAGCTGGGGCTCGCGGCGGTCACCGAGCAGCCAGAGCCCGGCTCGTGGCGCCCGGGGGCGGTCGACGTGCGGGCGGGCGTCGACCTCGACGTGGCCGGCGCCACCGGTTCCACGGCCTCGGGCGGCGCCGCGCCCGCGGGGGAGCGGGTGCCGGTGCTGCGGCTGCGCCCCGGCGGCGGCGCCCCCGGCGGCTTCTTTCCCGGCGCCGATCTGGAGGTGGCGAGCGCCGCGGCCGCGGCGGCGACCCAGGCGCGCGACGACCGGCTGATCGTGGAGGGCTTCCTGCGCGGTGTGCTGCACGTGCGGGTCCCTCCGCTCGAGCTGCGCGCCGAACGCCTCCTGCTGCTCGCCGCCGACGGCAGCCTCTACGACGCCGCCACCCCCGACGGCACCCCGCGCACGATGCCGGGCGCCGCGGGCGCCCGGCGGCTCGACCGGGGGGCGCTGCTCGCCGTCGGCCCGGGTGCCGCGTGGCCGCCGGCACCGCTGCGCAGCGAACCCCGGATGCTCTCCCGCGTCCCGGCCGCCCCGGGGCGGGGACCGGCGGTGCTGCACGGCGCCCGTGCCCTGCGCACCGACGGCGGCGAGGCGCCGCTCCCGGCCGACATCGCGTGCGCGCTGGTGTTCGCCGCCCAGGTCCGGGGCTCCGGCGGACCGGCCTTCGCCCCGTTCCAACGGCTGTCCTGGACCGGCCACGACCCGCGGGGTGCTCGCTGGGCGGCGGTCGGTGCCACCGGCGCACCCCTCGACGCGCGCGGCGCGATGGCCCGGTACGCCGAGCTCGCCGCGGACCGGGCGGAAGACCCGGACGGGGTCGCGCTCGCCGTCCGCTTCGAGTGCGCGCGCGCGGACGCGCGGCTGTGCCCTGGCGAGGTCGCCTGGAGCGCCGACGACGGCCGCACCGTCCTGGTTCACCTGCCCCAGCTCGACACCGACGAGCCGGTGCCCCCCGGTGCCGCCTGGCCGGCCGGTCCCGGGCTCGGATTCGCCAGTGACGCCGTCCGCGTCGCCGAGGACGGCTCCACGTGGGCGTCGCGGTCGACCGCGGTGCGGCGTGCCGCGCTCGGTGACGTCGCCCCGATCGCCGAGGCCGCCGGGCTGCGCCGCCGCCGGGTGCGCTCCCGGCGGCTGTGCGCCTGGGACCGGGAGGACCGCACCGCCACCCCGCCGATGACCTTGCCGTTCACGCCGCCGGGTCGCCTGGACCTCGACGTCGCGCACGGCCTCTTCGCGTTCGCGGAGCAGGAGCCGCCGCAGGCGTGGCCGGCCTCCGCCCACGAGCCGGACGCCGGCGTGCCGCCCGCCGTCACCACCGACCACGAGGAGGGCGCCACCGCACACGTGGGAGCCCGGCCCGCGGCCCGCGAGCCGGAGCTCGGCCTGCGTCTGCCCCTGCCGACCCGGCTGGTCTCCGCCGGCGGCGTCCTGCACCCCGACGCCCCGGCCGAATGGCACACCATCCCGCGCTACCCCACGCTCACGGCGGCGCTGGCCGCGGTGTCGGACCGATGGCGGGACCTCCCGGTGCCCGCCGACGGCACGCCGGTCCAGGACGTCCAGGTCGTGCAGTTCGAGGACAGCGCCACCTATCCGGACGAGGCGCCGGTGTGGCCGGCGGGACCGGACGACCCCGCGCTGCGCAACACCGCCCGGCTGGAGCTGGTCGTGCAGGCCGCCGAGCGGGAACGACCGACCGTGCTCGTCGACCCCTCAGCCGGCTGGACCCTGCCCCCCACCCCACCGCGGTACGCCGCGCTGACGCTGCGCGGGGTCGCGGTCGGCGGGGCAGGCTGGTCAGGCGCGACCCTGCCGACCGCCGACCGGGTCCGCCTGGAACTGTGCAGCGTCCTGCACGCCGAGAACCGCCTCACCTTCGGTGACCTGCCGACCGGCACCGACGTGACCGTGACCCGCTGCGAGACCGCCGGCCTCGACCTCGCCGGCACCGGGCGGCTCACCGTCGCCGACAGCATCGTCGACGCCGCGGGCGACACCGCGGTGTCGGCCCCAGCGGGCCTGGTCGAGCTAGAACGGGTGTCCGTCGGCGGCGGGGTGCGTGCGCGCGTGCTGGAGGCCACCGAGGTCATCGTCGACGGCCTGGTCACCGTCGAGGACCGTTTCCACGGCTGCGTCCGCTACAGCCGGGTGGGCACCGGTTCGACGCTGCCGCGCATGCACCGGGTCCGGGTCGGCACCGCCGTGCGTGTGGTGTCGCGCAACCGACGCGACCCGGCGTGGTGGCGCCTGCGCGACGACTGCGACCCGGCGGTGCTCCGCGGGGCGGAGAGCGGCGCGGAGATGGGCGCGTTCGGCCTCACCCGCCTCGCGGTGCGGACCGCGGCCTTCGCGCAGCGGCTTGAGGAGTTCACACCCGCCGGGCTCGTGTCCGGCATTGTCCGGATCGACTGAGTTCCGACCGACTGAGGGGGAGGCCCGGTGTACGGCGACTACTCGCGCGGGCACGAGCCGGACCGCGCGCGCGGTGAGCGCTACCACCGGGTCCTGATGCAGATGGGCCGCCCGGTCCTCGACAGCGACGTGGCCGCGCTGGTGGACGCCGTCCTCGACGAGGTCCGCACCACCACCCGTGGGCTGGGCGGCGCCGCCGGCAGCCCCGACCTCGGCTTCCTCGTCACACCCGGCCGGCCGCTCGCCGTGTTCGCCGAGGCGGCCGCCGGGCTGCGCGTGGTCGGCGGGCAGCCGGACGTCGGCATCGACCACCGGTTCCGCCTCGCCGGCCGCTACCCCGCCCTGTACGTCGCTGCGGGCGGCGCACGGGTGCGGCTCACGGTGCCGCTGCTGCAGCCGGCCGTCCCGGTCGGCGGCGCCACCCGCCTCGCCGTGTGGGCCAGGGTCGAGACCTCCACCCGGATCTCCGTCGCCGGTGCCGGCCTGGACCTGGTGCCGGGCGCACCGGACGACCTGCAGCGCGTCGAGCTGGACCCGATCCTCCCTCTGACCGGCAGCGTGGACCTCGAGGTCGACGCCGGCGGCAGAGTATGGCTGTTCCTGCTCGAGCAGCACCAGCCGGCCGGTGCTGCGCCGACGTTCTGGACCGCGCCGGGCACCTACCACGTCGACGGGCTCGTCGCCCGGACCGCCGGCGGCCCGTTCCCGCCCGTCGCCTTCCCCACCGCGGTCGGGTTCGCCTGGGATGCCGCCGACGCCGCCCCGCCCCTCGCCGGGCTGGTCGCCCCGCCCCCGCTGCGGGAGGGCGAGCCCCTGGTCGCCTACCTGGAGGTGTGGGAGCGGCACATCTCCGGCGTGGAGGCCCCGGGCATCGTCGAGCGGGCACTGGGGCCGGCCGACACCACCGCCCGCACGGCCCTGCTCGGGCAGGTCAAGCTCGCCACCGTCACCGGCGCGCTGCCCGAGGTCGCCGAGCGGGCAGCCGCCGTGGTCCGCTCCGCCTTCGCGGCCGCCTCCGAGCGATCCGCCGGGGAGCTCGTCGTCAACGTGTCGGAGGCCGCACCCATCAACGACCCGTGCGCGCTGCCCGACCTCGCCGGCTACTCGGGTGCGGACAACCGGCTCTACCGGGTTGAGGTCCACCGGGGCGGAGACCTGTCCCGGGTAGGGCTGAAGTGGTCGCGCGACAATGGCGCCGAGCTGTTCGCGGCCCGCCTGGGCGACGACCGCAACCTCGTCTTCCCCGCCGGCACGCCGCTGGTCGCCGGCGACATCGTGGAGGTGCGCAGTCACGTCACGGACCTCGGCGACGACGCACTGGCCACGGTCGACCCGGCAGGCCCCTCCTTCACGCCGGCCGGTCGCGCCGTCGGCCAGCTCGCTGCGCTCGTTGCCGTTTCCGTCGCGTCGTCGTCGGACGAGGTCGTGTTCGGCCTCGTCGACCCCGTCGACCGCACCACCCCGGTCCCGATCGACGACCGCTACGGCACGCTGCCCCCCAACGGGCCCGATGCCGTGCTCAAGCTGCGTCGCTGGCACGGCGTCCTCGCGCCGAACGGGACCACCGGCCCCCACGCCCTCGAGGACGGGCTCACCGTCGAGCTGTCCGCCACCGGCACCTATCGGCCGGGCGACTATTGGCAGTACGAAGCCCGCGCCGGCGGCGGCAACGCGAACGGTCCGTGGCGCGCGGCCCCCCACGGCCCGCAGCGGCGGTTCGCCCCCCTGGCGCTGCTGGCGCACCGCGCCGCCGACCGGCCACTGGACCTGCTCGCCTGGCTGGACCGGCGCTTCCCGGCCCTGTGCGACATCGACGCCGACGCCGTCGCGTTCGACGGCCACCGCGTCGACAGCGCCAGCACCACCGTGCAGGAGGCGATCGAGCAGTTGTTCGAACGGCCCGTCGGCTCGGGGTGCGGCGAGCTGGTCGTGCAAGCCGGCGGCCGGGAGGAGGTGCAGGCCGCCTTCGACGCGGTCGGCGCCGGTCAGGCCGCCCGCATCTGCTTCCCGGCGGGCACCTGGGAGCTGGACGCAACGGTGCGGGTGGTGGGCAAGGGCGACCTGCTCATCACCGGCGCGGGACCCGACGCCACCCGACTGGTGGGCGCGCGCCTCGACGCCGTCCTGCGGTTCGAGGAGTGCGGCCGGGTGCGCATCGCGGACCTGTACGTCGAGGGCGGGCAGCAGGGCCTAGTGGGCGACGGGCTGACCGGCGCGCTGTCGGTGGTCGACTGCGCCGCCGCCGACCTCGAACGGGTCGCGGCCCACTGCGGCGATGCCTCGACCCGCCGGGTCAGCGCCGTCGAGTTGCGAGTGGACCCGCCGACGTCACGGGTGCCCCCGCCGCCCTTCGGGGTGCGGGTCCGCGACTGCACGCTGCAGGCAGGCTCCTCTCAGGTCGGGTTGCTGGTGGTCAACCCGACGACGGCCGACATCGAGGGCAACACGGTCGTCTCCCCGCAGCGCCCCGCCACGGTCGCGGACCTGCTCGCCGAACCCGAGATCGTCGGCCGGTTCGGGCACCTGCTGATCAGCGACCTCCGGTTCGGCGAGACCGAGGAGGCCAACGACGAGCTGCTCGTGGGCAGCCCGGACGTCGTCGTCGAGCTCGTCGGGGCCGGGTCGCGCCGACGCTTCGCCGTGCACCTGGAACCCTGGGGCTTCGAGTGGATCACATTCTCGACGACACTGCGGCTCAACGGGGACCAGTGGCAGCGGCTCCTGGAGGACAACCCGATCGTGACCGGTAACACCTCGGTGACGACGGCGTTCATCGCCCCCCGGCTGCGCCGGTTCCGGCGTGAGCTGGTGAAGCGGATGTTCCGCCAGGCCACTTCCATCACGGTGGCGTCGGACGTCTCCGACATGCTGACGGCCGAGGGTGACAGGTTCGCCGAGACCAGCACGTTCACCGCGGGCGGCCAGGGCATCGTGGTCGCGGGCACCGCGACGTCGATCGGCGAGAAGTTCCGCGAGACGGCGGAGCTCGTCGGCGAACCGCGCCCGGATGCCCGAGTGGTGGGCAACCGGGTCGTCGGCTTCCGCGAAGGCATCACCGTGGCCGGTAGCCGCCACACCTTCCGGGGCGTGTCCTACCGGGTGACCCTGCTCGACAACCTCGTCCACCTCCGCGTACCGGGAGTTCCCGCGCAGCGCCACGGGATCCGCGTGGGGAACTGCCACCACCTGCGCGTCGAGGGCAACACGGTCGAACTCCGCGCCCCGGGGCGGCAGTTCTGGGAGCGCGTACCGGCGATCGACGCGATCGTCGCCCACGGCATGTTCGGACCGTTGTTGCAGATCTCGGAGAACAGCGCGATCGGGACGCGCCGCGCCGTCGTCGCGTTCGCCGAGAACCCCGAGCGGTCCCCGACGTCCGGGTGGCGGTGGCGGGTCGAGCACAACGCGCTCCTGACCGTGGGGCGGGAGGCCGTCGCGGAGACGAAGAACTGGGAGTAGCTTCGGGGCGCGGTACGGGACGGCAGAGGGTAACCGATGCGATTGCCCATCGGGTGTTCGAGTCCCCGGACAGGCGCCGCACCTCCGGGTGCGGCGCCTGTCGCTCGTCCGGTCAGCCTACGAGGTCACTCGTTCTCCTGTGTGAAGCGCCAGCGACGGGCCCACTGACGGGGCCCGGGCGTGGCGCCCCGCCCCCTGCCCTTAGCCTCTGGCCTCTGACCGGGGTGCTGACGACGGATGAACGGGTCGAGGACCCGGGTCGCTGCCATCGACCTGGTCATCGCTGTCTCGACCGTGCCGGCCGGTGCGCCCGGTACCTCGGTGCTCTCTGGTGGCGGGCCGGTGAGCACCGTGACCAGCAAGCTGATGCCGGTCGGGATTCGGGCGGGGAAGGAGACGCGCTGCCGGAAGGACGGAGGGTGCACCGCCTGCTCGAAGCGGTCCTTGGCCTCCTGATCTGTTTTGAATTTCGACGCGATGATGCTGGCGAGGCGCGACACCCTCTCGATGGGGTCGGCGCCGTAGGAGAGGTCGACGACGATCTCCATCGCGGCCGGTAGGGGAGCCGTATCGGTGCCCACGGGGATCCGGGGCAGGGTCTGTTTAATAAACGTCTCCACGCCGAGGTAAAGCTTCCCATTGAGGCTGCTCAGCATCGGCACGAGGTTGTCGTACTCCTCGAGCCCGCCGAACTGGTGCCCGATGACGTGGCCCCCTACGAAGTACTTCTCTTTGCCTGACCAGTTGCCGCGGTGGAAGGCTCGCTCGAAGTCCCCCATGTTGCCCACCATCCTGGTCATGGAGCTGATCCGCGGCACACCCTCGGTGACGATGTCGATGCGCCCCTTGAGGGAGGCGCTCACCCTCTCCGGCCGGGCGGCCTGGTTCGGCATCGCGCTGTCCGTGGGCCACTCGGCCGGTCCCATGTGCTCTTCCAGGACCGCACGGATCGTGGGCAGCCGGGTGACCTGGGCCTTGAACTCCCCGACGTGGAGATCGCCCCCAGCGGGGCCACCGGGCAACCCGTAGTTGAGCTGCGTGAGTTCTCTGACCTCTTCCGGGGTGAAGTACAAATGGCCCTCCACCAGCTCGGGGTCGGAGTTCTCCACGACGACGTCGGACCCCCGGACGAGCTCGCAGCGCCGCAGCTGCAACCGGGTGCGGAGCGACCTCAGCAGGGCGATGAGCGCATTGCGCCGGATGCCCCTGGTCATCGCGGCCTCGATCTCCTCCAGCGCGGCGCGCTTGCGATTCTCGGGCGTGTCCGGCCGATCCCCGACCCCCAGCGAGGCCAGCGCCGCCCGGCCCAGCCGCACGGCCTGCGCCACGAGCCAGTCCAGCGCCTGGTCGACCAGCTCGCGGAGCCGCCCGATGATCTCCACGACCTTCTCCGGCACGTTGCCGAGCCCGACCTGGTTGGCCAGAAACCCGATCGCCACCGGGATCGCGGCCGCGAGGCCCTGCTCCAGCATCCGGGCGCCGGGGACGACGTCGCCCGCTGCGACGGACGCCAATGTCGACACGTAGCGCTCGACGATCGCGAGGATGTCGCGCAGGTACTCCACTGCCGACTGGACGGCGTTGAAGAAGGCGATGAAGCCGTTGATCACCGCCATGACACCGGAAGGGTCGAGCAGGCTCAGCAGCTTGACCGTCGCGCGCTGGACCACCGTCGTCACGACCCAGTCGCGGGCCATCTGCAGCAAGGCGTCCCAGAGGCCGGCGAGGCGGTCGGTGACGTGGCGCCAGACTGCGCCGATGCCGCCCTCCTGGACATCCTTGACGAACGTCCAGGCGCCGGAGAGCCGTGCGATGCCGCCGCGCACCGTCGCGACCGTGCCTTCGCCCAGGTGCTTGCCGAGCTTGCCCCACAGCGCGTCCGCGGTGATCCCCAGGACCTGCAGCACCAGCGTCAGGATCGACCCCGGTGACAGGTCCGGGGGCGCGGTGATGCCGAGCGCGCCCAGGCCGCGGAACAGCCACGCGGCCAGGCCTTCCACCAGGTACCGCAGGATGTTGTCGAGGAAGCTGGCCAAACCCGCCCGGACCGCCAGCAACATGTTCGTCAGGAAGGCGACGGGGTCGCGCGAGATGTCGGTGATCGCCCGCTGGACGTGGCCGATGATGCTCGCGAGCAGGTCGGTCGGGAAGTTCATCAGCGCGAGGACGAGCGAGACGACGACCTCGATCACCACGCCGACGAACTCCACCAGCCGGGCGAGCGGCTCGCCGAACAGGGCGAGCACCCGGGCAAACGCGTCGAGCGGGCGGAGCAGGTCGTCGAGGCCGAGCGTGTCCCAGATCCCGTGGAACAGCCCGGTGACTATGTCCAGGGAGATGCCGAGCCGGCTCATCTCGCCCTCGATCCGCCCGGCGGCGGTACCGATCACCCCGGACGTCGCAAGCTGCGCGTAGGTCTCCTCGCCGCCAGGCAGGAGCGTGACGAACCCCCGGATCAGGTTCTCGGCCGTGCGCAGGACGGGCTCGCCGGTGAACGGGTCCTGCCCCACGATCACCGTGAGCAGGGGGAAACCCGGGACGCCGCGCGCATGGCTGCTGAGCCAGCCCAGCAGCGCGTCCTTGACCAGCTCGAGGACCCTCTCCAGCACCGTGGCGGCGAACCGCGCCACCCGTCCCGCGAGGTCGAACGCACGCCGGGCGAGTGCGGCGACGTTCGTGGGCAGCTCGGGCAGGTTCTGGGGGCTGATGGCCGCCCAGGCGTCGGCGAAGAGCGTGCCGAGCCCGGTGAGCAGGTCGCCGAACGTGGCGAACTGGGTGTCGAGCCAGTCGGCGGTCTCCTCCAGGGTGCCGCGTTCCTGCATCTGCGTCAGCCGCTGCTCCTGCCCGGCCAGGCGCAGAAAGTCGGCGAGGATCTCCACGGGGGGCGCGGCGACGTCCACCCCGCGCAGCGGGTCGCGGTGCAGGACCTTGGTAGTCAGGCTCCACAGCGGCCCGATTTCCGGGGTCTGCAGGAGCGGCTCGGCGACGTCCGCGGCGACCGCGCGGACGATCTCGAGGACGCGGTCGACGAGGGACTCGACGAAGGCCCCGGCGTCGCTCAGGAACGCGTCGACGTAGCGGGCGACGACCGCGACGTTGCCCGCGATGCCCCCGTCGATCGACAGCTCGTCCCAGGCCGCGTCGATGTCGCGGCGGACCCGGGCGATCGTCAGGTCGTGGGCGGCGAGACTCTCGGCGATGAGGTCGACGACGTCGCCGAGGACGTCGATCGTCCTCAGCACCGGGCCCACCGCGGCGCCGAACGGCCCCCGGGTGAGCAGCGACTCGACCAGCTCCTCGCGGCCGACCTCCACCGGCTCACTGGTGAGCGGATCGCTCCCGGTGACCACGGTCAGCAGTCCGTACCCGGGCAGCGCGCGCACCGCGGAGCGGACCCCGTCGAGGATCCAGTCAGGGATGAGGTCTTCGGCCGACACGTCGGGCAGGAAATCGGTGACGTCGCGCAGCAGCGTCGCCTGCGCGACGGCCGACTCCTGCTGGGCGACGTGTACGGCCTCGTGCGCCATGAGCCCGACGTCGGTCGGGGACGAGCCGGCGCCCAGGAAGATGGTCGAGCCGCTGGTGAAGGCGCGCGCGTGCAGAGCGTGGGCGGCTCCGGCGGCGTCGGGGCCCTGTCGGACGCGGACGTGACCGAGGTCGATCCCCAGGTGCGGCTCGATGCGCGCGCGGATTTTGGCCTCGAGGGGACGGCCGCCGCCGGGTGCGGCGAGCGCGGTCGTAACGGCGCGCGGCAGGTGGGTGCCGGTCGTCGAGGAGGCGGGGTGGGACGGTGCCCGCCGCAGGTACCGACCGGGCGCGCGGGACGAGTGCCCGGACCGGCTCGCGCCGGTCACGACTCGCGCGGCCACTGCGTCGGCCTCGCACTCGAGCGGGTCCGCGGGGCTGCTGACGTGCAGCTTCGGCTGGACGACCGGTGTCGGAGACGGAGCGTGCGCCGGCGGCCCGCGGACCCGCGGGTAGTCCGGCGTCCTCAAGTGCGGCGCGGCCCCTGGCCCCGCGGACCCGGCGCGTTCCGGTCGGGAGGGCCGCGGCGGTCGGGAGGGACGCGGCCTCGGATGGACGGGCCGACGAGGAACAGGCGACGGGCGCGTAGCGGCCGAGGAGGTGTCCCGGCCACGCGCGCGGCGCGCCAGCCGCTCCCGGGTCGTCCACGCCTCGGAGCCCGTCCGCTCCGCGCCGGCCGGCCCGCCTCGCGGAGCTACCCCCCGGGCCGCTGCCTCGAGCCGCTCACGGGTGGTCGGGGGCTGGCGCCCGGCTGCAGGCGGGTCGGGGTGCCGCCGTTCCTGCCGTGGCCGTCGTCCTGTCGCCGGCGTCTCGGCCCGCCGCTCCGGACGCCGCCGCGGACCCGGCGTCCGCGACGCACTCGGCTGGGTGGCGGGCGGACGCCGCACGACGTGCGGTGCGCGCTCGCCGCTCATTGACACCTCCGCACGGCTGGTCCGGCGGCGCCGACGAGCGGCGACGGACCCCGACGATGCTCCCACCCCGCTGCAACGGCGTCATCACCGTCGGCTGCAGAACAGTGCCGACGACAACGCTTCGGCGCCATCGCGCCTGGCTAAGCTGGGGGCACGGAGCGCCGGTCGATTTCCTCCAGGAGGAGCCCATGGCGGCAACCGTCAGCCTGAACGCCGCAGTTCGGGTCGAAGGCGGGCCCACGCTCGCCCTCGGTGCCTCGCTCCAGCCGGAGACCTACACGATGAGCACCGTGAGCATCGACGGAAACCAGTCGGCGGACGTGGCGCTGCTGCCTGACGCCGGGACGGTTATTCTGCTCGGCTTGCGGGCGCGGCACGTCTCGGGGGAACAGGCGGGGAAGTCCGCGACCGTTACGGTGACCCCGAAGAACGGCGACGAGTCCGGTACGGGGATCAGCGTCGCCGGCGCGCTTGTGGTCGCGAATGCCGGGGTGCTCGCCGCCCTCGTCGAAAACGGCCCGCGCGCGCTGACGATCGCCAACGCCGGGGCGGAACCGGTGGTTGTCGACATACTGGCGTGCCTCGACCAGCCATGACAGTCCAGCTGGAACCTGTTGATTCGGCCGATGAGGACATGACGGGCGACCCGGGGTGATCGGGCGGCGCAAAGAGGGCCCGACGTGCTACCCGCAGACGGCACATTGGAACTTCCTGAGACCGTCCTCGACGGGCGTGCCATGCCCCGCACAGGGGCTGGTGCGGGACGGGCGTCGCTGATCGTGCCGTCGCCGAGCTGACCCCACTGGTCTTGAGCCCACGCCCGGACGACTACACCAGTGTCGGGGGCCAGGCTCAGGTACGTGTCGGCAGCGACGGTCGGATTCTCGGGACTCCGGGAACGCGGGGTCGGGGTCGGGGTCGGCTAACGTTTGCTGCCTAGCTGCACCAGTGGTTGTAGCCCATGACCACAGAGCTCTCGTAGGCGAGCTTCCCACGATCATTGAAGCCCCAGGCCCGGACAAGTTCGGCTTCGACGGCCCACCCATGGCCGTCCCCCGCCTGGATGTCTTGCGCCGGGTCTGATGGAAGGTCTCAATCGCCGAAAGGATGAGGGTCATGGCAGCACCTCAGACGGCCCGAAGGTAGACCATGTCGCGGGACACCGGTGATCGGTTCGCGCGACACCGCGGTGGAGCGGGTGACGGGAATCGAACCCGCATGGCCAGCTTGGAAGGCGGGACCATCCTCCGCGTCTGTCCTGGTCAGGGACTTGCTGTCGCGCCCTGATGTGTCTCGTGACCCACACATGACCCAGGGGGCCGGGCCTATGACTCCCGACTGGCCTGCACAAGGAGTCGAGCAGTTCATGGGCGTGCAGTGGCACGAGATGGTCGCCCGCAGGCGGCGGCGGAGAACCCGCCGCCGCCTGGGACCCGCCGGTCAGTCCTCGACTGCCCCGTACACGACTGCCCGGAAGTCGGCCTCGGGCAGGTCGAAGCCCACCATGTGCTGCGTCATGAGCACGCCGACGATCTCCTCGACCGGGTCGACCCAGAAATAGGTCTTCGCCGCACCGGCCCAGCCGGACTCGCCGGGAGAGCCGGTCAGCGCGGCCGCGCCGAGGTCCATGGCGACGCGAGAGCCCAGGCCGAACCCGTGGCCGGGCACCGGTACGCCCGCGAGCGCGTACGGGAGCAATGTCGGGTCGAGATGGTTCGTGTGCATCAGCTCGAGCGTCTTGCGGCCGATGATGCGGGTGCCGTCCTCCGCCTTCCCCGTGAGCAGCATCTTCGCGAAGAGCAGGTAGTCCGACGCGGTGCCGAACAGTCCGTGGCCGCCGCGCTGGAAGACGTCCGGCGTGTCGCTCGGGTAGGTCGATTCCACCTCCCGGCGGCCGAGATCGCCCGTGGCGAACGCCATCGCGAGCTTGCTGAAGGTCATGTCCTTGCTGACGATGTCCGGCAGGCCGTACATGGCGGCGAGGCGGTCGCGTGCCGACTCGGGAACGCCGAAGGCGGTGTCGGTCATGCCGAGTGGCCCGAACAGTCGCTCCTGGAGGAAGTCGCCGAGCTTTTGGCCCGAGATGACCTCGATCAGACGGGCCGCGACGTCGATGCCCACGCTGTAGTGCCACTGCGTCCCGGGCGCGAAGGCGAGCGGGAGCGTCGCGAGCTCATCGACGAACTGCTCCAGCGTGCGCGTCGGGTCGTTGCAGATCCGGTGCTGGCGGTACTGCTCCGACACCGGGAAGTCCTCGAGAAAGTCATAGGTGAGCCCGCTCGTATGGGTCAGCACGTCGCGGATCTGCATCGGGCGTAGCGGCGACTGATCCTCGAGCGTCCCGCCTGGCCCGGCGATCTTCGTTGCCCCGAACGCCGGGATCCACTTGGCGACAGGGTCGACGAGCTGGAACTTCCCCTCCTCGAAGAGCGTCATCAGCGCAGTGGAGATGATCGGCTTGGTCATCGAGTACAATCGGTAGATCGTGTCCTCGGCCAGGGGCACCTCTGCTTCACGGTCCTGCCAACCGACCAGCCCGGCATGGATGAGCCGGCCGCGGCGTGACACCAGCGTCGCGAAGCCGGCATAGCCGCGCTCGTCGACGTACTTCTGAAGCGCAGGCGCGATGCGCTCCAGCCGGTTGGCGCTCATCCCCACCGACTCCGGAGACGAGAGCCGGGACTCAACCTGTGTCATGCGTCACTCCTTCGAGCGGGACGGGCGCCCACCATATGCCGCTGGCCCACCTCGAACGGGCTGGCTGACTACCGGCTGTCGTCGAGCTCGCAGCCGCCCTCCCTGCGGGGTAGGCGTCACCGAAGCCTGTCCCGGAATGGGCCGCTTGGGGACACAGGCCACGGCTCCGCGCCGAGCGGCTCTTGCCCAGATCACTGGACTGTCCTTGGTCGATGACGCGCACGAGTTGGACCCGCCACCGTTACTGATTGAGGCCTTCTCGACGCAAGAACCTGGTGGGTGTGCCGACAATCGGCACGACCACGTAATGCATCGGGCGTCGAGTGCCGCCCCGTTCGTCAGGAGCGACCGTGCCCCTTGTTCGTCGAGTTGGCGCCATCGTGCTGGCCCTTGCTGCCATCGTTGTCTGGTTCGCAATGGCTCCCGACGAGTCCAGCGATCGATCCTCGGACATCGCCAGTGCGTTAGCCGACTACGAGCTCAACGAGGCGCGCACGCAGGGCGCGCCGCAGCAGCAGGTGGTCAACGGGTGGGTGGCGAAGGACCTACTGACCATCGTCGCTGAGCAGCAGAACGACTCCATGACCGACGAGCGGCTGCCTGCGCTTGCCGTGCTGGTCGTCCTGGGACTGGCCCTGCACATCGCGACGTCCACGCGGCCCGCTGAGGCGGATGGTGTGGCCTCCGCGTCAGCTGTACCAGCAGCGGACCCAAGCTCCGAGCCGTCTCCCGCCGTGTGAACCACTCAATCGCGGCCGTGGGTGCCTCAGTAAGCGTCCCTACCGTTCCCGCTCACCATCAGGGCGGTGCGGTACCCCTTCGGGGGCCGCTCAAGGGACATCCCAAGGCCGCTGTCCGCACCACATCAGCAGGGGGCAGGCTCCCGGCCGGGGTGCTATTCGTCCTGCCCCGGAACGTCGTCCGGAGATCCGCTGGCGGCGCCGAGCATGGCGTCGAGGGCGCGGGCGATGTCGGCGTCGCGGTCGTCGGCGGCGTGCTGGTAGAGGAGCGCGGCGGCGGGGGAGGAGTGGCCGAGCCGGCGCATGAGCTCCTTCGTCGTCGCGCCCGTGGCAGCGGCGAGGGTGGCGCCGGTGTGGCGCAGCTCGTGCGGCCGGACCGCCGGCAGGCCGATGGCGTCGGCGGCGCGGCGGAAGGTCGAGTTCCAGTTGCTGCGGGCGAGGTAGCCGCCGGACCTGGTGGCGAACAGGAGGGCCTTTGGAGGCGCGGGGACGTGCTTCTCCAGGTGGTCCTCCAGCACGGCTGCGATGGCGGCTGGGAGGGTCACCGTTCGGTGTCCGGCGTCGGTCTTGGGTTCGCCGACGACCCACCGGCCGCCGACGCGGCGAACCGACCGATCGACGCGTAGCCGGCCGCCGGGCAGGATGTCGGACCGGCGCAGCGCGGTGGCCTCGCCGAACCGGAGGCCGCCGAAGGCCAGGACGAGCACGAGTGCGCGGTAGCGCTCGGTCCTCCGGTCACGTCCCAGTTGCTCTGCCAGCTGCAGGGCCTCGGCCGCGGTGAGTGCCCGGGACGGCCGGGAGGCCTTGGGTGTGCCGGCCCCACGCAGCCGGCAGGGGTTGGAGGCGATGGCCTCGTCGGCGACAGCGATGTTGAGGATGGCGCGCAGGAGCCGGTACGACTGGGCCAGCGCCGTCGGACCCGTCGTCCGGCCGGCCTGGGCGTGCCAGGCGCGGACGGCGGCCGGGGTGATCTCGTCGACGGGGACGTCGGCCCATGGCCCGGCGAGGTGGTGGCGCCACAGGCCGGAGTAGAGGAGACGGGTGCTCTCGCGGAGGTCGGTGCGGGCGAGGTAGTCCGCGGCGTACGCGCCGACCGTGCGGCCGCTGGAGGTCGGTGCTCGCCAGCTCTTGCGGAGGAGGTCGGTCTGCTGGGTGGCCAGCCAGGCCCAGGCGTCGGCCCGGGTGCTGAAGACCTTGGCGTGCCGACCATCGGGGCCGCGGTACCGGGCGCGGAAGCGACCGCTCGGGAGCCGGTCGACCGTGCCGAACGTCCGCTTGGCCAAGGCGCGACCTTGGCGGGCGGGTCAGCGGTCGTCGGTCGGCGTCACCGCTGGCCGGGGACGCGGCCGGCGTCCACAAAGGCGTCTAGCGTCGAGCGCTCCAGGCGCACATACTTGCCGACTTTGATGTAGCCGATCCGGCGCTCGGTGATCAGTCGGCGGACGAAGCGCTCGCCGGTGCCGAGGTACTCGCCGGCCTGCGCGACGGTCAGCAGCGGCCCGCGGCCGAGATCGTTCCCCGGTGCCGCTTGTCGCGTCGTCATGGGGTCGAGCGTCGCCGGCGTCCTCCAGTGCTCCTCCGGTCGTCCTTCCTGCCGCCATCAAGCCGTGTGATCATGGAGTACGTGAGCGCGGAAGCGGGCTTCGAGGTCGTGGTGGGAGCCGACGGCGGCATCGCACCCGAGGAGCTGGCGCGCCACGGTGTCCGGCCGGGCGCCCACCTGCGCATCGTGGCCGAGGTCGACCGTCCCCCGATCCGACCGGCCTATGGCGCGCTTCGGGGGCAGCTCCCTGAGGTGTCCTGGGAGGACTTCGAGGCGGCCAGCGGCCTGGCCGTCGAGGATGTCGAGTCCGGTCCGACGTTCCCCGACCGGTGAGGGTCGTCGCGGACACGCATGCCCTCATCTGGTTCCTCGAGGCCGATCAACGGCTGAGCGTGCGGGCCCGGGAAGTCCTCCAGCAAGCCCAGCAGGACCCCGACAGTGGCATCGTCGTCTCGGTGGCGAGCCGCCTCGATCTGCACTACCTCCGGCGGGCCGGTCGGTTCAGCCCGGCCGACGTCCAACGCTGGTGGGCTGTCACCCAGGACCCGGGCTGGAACATCAGCTCGGCCGCGGTCACGGGCCCTGTCGTGGCGTACTTCGACTCGGCCATGCTTGCGGCGCTCCGGGACCCCTGGGACCGGCTGATCACTGCGACGGCGATCGATCTCGAGGCTCCGCTGATCACCAAGGACCGCGCGATCACGACCGTCGGGCAATCCGGCGCAGTCGAGGTCATCTGGTAGTGGGCGTGACGCGTCGAGCAGCGGCCCACCCCCTGGGTCGACGCCCCGCAATGCCCTCGGCTCACTCGTCACAACGGGTCGCGGCCCCCACAGTGCATGAGGTGTAAGCCTTTGCGATTTTGATTGCTGCCCTTGCGGATGAGAATGCTCCTGTCGTCCGGCGACGTCGGAACACAGTGGTGCCGGCGAGCCCGCTGAGGTGTATGGCGCGGGGCCCTCGGGAGCCCCTTGATTGCTGCCATGAGCGCGTGGGTCTGTGTCCTGGCAGAGGGCCCTCCGGACGACGCCGATGGGTCGTCGACCGCAGGGAGGGATCCGACGTGGAAGTCATGTACGAGCGGGTGGCCGGGCTGGACATCGGCAAGGCGACGCTGACCGCCTGTGTGCGCACGCCCGGTCCGCGGGGGCGGCGCAGTCAGACGCGCACGTTCTCGACGATGACCCGTTCTCTGGAGGCGATCTCGACGATGACCCGTTCTCTGGAGGCGATGCGGGACTGGCTGCTGGAGTGCGGCGTGACGGTCGCGGCGATGGAGTCGACCTCGACCTACTGGAAGGCGCCGTTCTACTGCCTGGAAGAGGTGCTGGAGGTCGGGCTGGTCAACGCCGCGCACATCAAGGCGGTCTCCCGGCCCAAGACCGACGTCAAGGACGCCGAGTGGATCGCCCAGCTGCTGGAGTGCGGCCTGATCCGCCCGTCGTTCGTGCCGCCGCCCGACATCCGCCGGCTGCGGATGCTGACCCGCTACCGGGTGCAGCTGATGGGCGACCGCACGCGGGAGATCACCGGCTGGAGCTGATGCTCGAGGACGCCGCGATCAAGCTGTCCGCGGTCGCGGCCAGCCTGTCCAGCGTGTCGGCGCGGGCGATGCTGGGCGCGCTGATCGCCGGCGAGCGGGATCCGGCGGTGCTGGCGGATCTGGCCAAGACCCGGATGCGGCGCAAGATCCCGGCGCTGACCGAGGCGCTGACCGGTCACTTCGACGAGCACCACGCCGTCGACCAGGGGAAGACTGGTCATCACGGCCACCGCCGTTGGCTTCGCAGCTCGCAATTCCGAAGGATCCAGCGGTGGCCGCCCTCATGGAAGAGCCGCCACGACAGCCCTGCAGCTCGCCGGCGGCGAGGGGCTAAACGACAAGCTCAGGCGGCGCGCTACAAGTCCCGGACCTCCTCTACTGCCTACGCTTCCCGGGATCGGCTGGCGGTCGGGCCTCGGCTTCATGGCCGATGTCCATGCATGTTCGATTTATCGACCGGTCGGTTCGCTTGCCGACCCAGGCGCGGGGGACAGATGCTTAAGCAGTTGCGACTGGTCCGGTACAAGGGCTTCGAGGACTACCGGGTCAATTTTCCCGACCACACGATTTTGGTTGGACCAAACAACGCAGGAAAGTCAACCGTGGTAGGCGCCGTACGCCTGTGCAGCTACCTGATCGGCGTCGCTAAGCGTACGAAGCCGAACGTCGGTCTGCATGACGAAACACGTGACCGGCACGTAGTGGCCTATCCGGTGCACTTGCCGCCTGACAGGTTCGTCTCGGAGAACGTCAGGCACGAGTTTCGGGAGCTTGAGACCCGACTTGAACTAACGGTCAAGAACGGGACTGTCCTGTACGTCGTGTGGCCGGTTGCGACCGAACCCTTCTTCTACTTCGAGCAGATGCCTGGCGCGAACCCCACCCCGAGGATCGCCATCAGGGTAGCGCGGGCGTGGCTTCCGACCATTGGAAATTCGCCCACGCTAACCCCGTTGGCGCAAAGCGAGAGAGTGCTTTCGCGCGCCCATGTCGAAAGCAACTTCGGGACACGATTGGCGAGCAGTCACTTTCGCAACCAGCTACTTTTCTACCAGGAGTACAAGCCGGCACTTTATGAAGAGCTGGTTGTCTTCCTGTTGGAGCACACGCCCGAGATCACGGCCCTCCGACTGGACGCCGATAAGGATGCTGTCGACCTCTACTTTGAGGAGCCGGGACGGCGTGCGCCCAAAGAACTGGTCTGGGCGGGCGACGGCCTACATATCTGGCTTCAACTACTATTTCATATGTGGCGCCACCATGAGAAGCAAGTGCTCTTGCTCGACGAGCCGGACGTATTTCTTCACCCTGACCTTCAGCGAAGGCTCGTGAGAGTGCTCGAAGGCCTTGAGATTCCGCAGACGATCCTCGCTTCGCACTCGGCAGAGGTGGTAGCGGAGGCCGAGCGGGGAGCGGTCGTGATGATCGACCGACTTCGTAAGCGCTCCGTAAGGCCGCAAACAGACGTAGGGCTTGGTGACTTGGGTGAAGCAATCGGCTCCGTCTTCAACTTGCGGCTCACGCGCGCCTTTCGCTCCAAGGTCGTCCTTTTCGTGGAGGGTCAGGACATGAAGATGCTCAGCCACCTCGCAAAGAGGGTCGGAGCGCATAAATTCGCAAGCGAGCAAGGTCTTACAGTCATTCCCTTGGGAAGTTTCTCTCAGTGGCGCAACGCGGCGGCATTTGGCCTGCTCAGCAAGAACTTCCTCGGTGATGCCGTGAAGGTGCGAGTTCTCTTGGACCGCGACTATCGCAGCCGCACTCAGGTGGCGCACGTTATAAATAGTCTCGAGACGACGCCATCGGTCTCTGCCCATGTATGGGGACGTAAGGAGATAGAAAGTTACCTCCTGGATGACTCTCTCCTCCTGCGGGTCGCAAATGTGACGCAACAGCAACTCGACGAAGCTCGCGGAATAGTCTTGGCTGCGCTCGAGGCGGACGTCCAGGCCAATTACATCGCCGAACGCCTTTCGGAGATGAAGTCAACCGGTCTCCATCAGTCCACAATCCTCAAGGCCGCCACTAAGGACTTCAAGGCGACTTGGTCCGACTCTGTGGACCGACTGACTATCCTTCCGCCCAAGGATTACCTGACGGGCTTAAATAGGGAGCTCAAAGTTGAGGGTGCGCGATCGCTATCGTCGAGCAAACTGGCAGCACAGGCTAGAGAAGACGAACTTCCGGCTGAAATCCGGGCATACCTCCACGCTGTGGAGGATGACTTAGCCTAACGCGCCGGCAGACCCCGTCAGGGTAGGCGAGACGAGCCCCGGCGTGGTGGCGGTTCGGCCGGGGTGCAACTGAAGTCTCATGACCGTAGTTAGGTCGCCAGTAAGGGGGGTCATCTGTTTGCCCTCGCTGGCGGAAATCCGTCCTTCTGTGCGTGTCGCGTCGAAAAGGGGTGAGTCCCTTAACCGCCGCCCCAGATGACCGAAAGCTCACCGTACGCGAGTACGCCCGCTCCGACGGTCACAAGTGCCCATCCGAAGGCTTTTCGGTTCAACTCCTTCAGACGATGCGATTCCGCTTCGTTGAGGAGCGACTCGCCATCCTTGCGCGTGGCCTTACGAATGCGGCGGCGCTTGTAGAGCTGCCAGATGTGAACATCCTTCAGAGACTCTCTGAGCGCCGCGTCGATGATGTCCTGCTGGGTGTTCACAACATCCTTGGCGAACGGGCTGAAGCTTCGAAGCTCCAAGAAGGCCTGCAAGCCCGACCCGCCGGTGACAAGAAGCGAACCGTAGATGGCCCAGGTGTCCACGTCAGCGATACTCACTACTTCTCCATGCTTTCTGTGCGGACTGTAGCGGTACGCGGAACGCCCTTTGACGCAGTCCGTTCTCGTTCGGCAGGGCGAACTGCGTCGTCCCTGGTTGCAGATGCCTCTGAACCTTGGGCGGGGCCGCGGCGCCTATGCGGTCGGCCGCCTCGTCGCCAGGGCAGTCTTGACGTTGAGCACGAGATGGCGCCGCGGTGTGCGATGCCTCGCGGCCGGCTCACTGAGTAGACGATCGGGCCGACCGTCGGAGGTCGGCCCGCCAGCCCCAGTCGCTATCTCACCTCAGTGGAAACCGGCTCAAGGAAGAAGAGTTCCGTGGCGCTGTTGTAGTCGCCGATCTGGGCGACGACGTGGAGGTTGTCTCCGACGCCGATGGTGTCCGGGATGTTTGAACCGGTGAGGCGTAGATCAGACACGATGTTGATGTCGTTGAACTGGAAGTTCGGACCTGACGACGTGGTCTCACCGAAATCGCCGGCGCCGACGAGAATGTCGTACCTCGTCTCGTAGTCCTCGTGATGTGCCATCGCGGTGATAGCTCCGTCGAACTCGATGGTCCTGCCCCTGTACTTGGCCGCGAACTCTGCGACCGAAGGGGCAGCCGGGTCCTTGAGTGCCAGTAGAGCTGCGAGCTCCGCGTTGTTCTCGGCAGTCAGGACCTCGTCGGCGGTGGGCTGCGTGGGTGTGGCCTCGGACGTCGTCGCTGCCGGTGGCAATGTCTCTGTCTGCGCACTGGACGCGGCCGCGGCATCGGTCGACTCGGAACTACTGCCGCCACCCCGCGTCTCGGTGACCACGCCAATGATGACGACGAGCGCGAGGACGGCACCGGCAACCGCGAGGAGACGCCAGGGAGTCTTCGGCTTCACACGGCGGAAGGTCAACTCCGTCCGCAACATGGACCCCTGACTCTGCGCGTCGAGTTCCCAGCCGTCCTTCAGCCACTTCGCGATCGTCTTGCCTTCGGTGCCGCGGATGACCCGGACGGTCTGGAGCTCGTACTGCGGGTCGTCGACAGCCATGGCGCGGACTGTAATGAGCCGAAGCAGCGCGTCACGGTTGTTCGGTTGATCCACGGATCATCGTCGCCACATGGATCACAACTGGCGCACCCGACCGTCTGGCCTGCAGCCAGCGGGACATCGAGAGCGAAGGAAAGTTCGGCGCCGCGGCCCGTGACCCAACCGGGTCGCGGAGACGTATCAGGCGACTGGGGAGTGGCGGCACCAGGAGATTTCACGTCCAGCGCGTGACCCAGTCATGACCCACGCAGCGGAAAACAGGGGTCTCCAGGGGGTCGAATCGGGGTTCCGGATGGTCCTCCAGATCTTCTCCAGAAGGCCTAACAGGCGGGTTGACCTGCGGTTCTGTGTGGAGCGGGTGACGGGAATCGAACCCGCATGGCCAGCTTGGAAGGCTGGGGCTCTGCCATTGAGCTACACCCGCGGAACGGCGTGCGTCGTCGACCGGGATCCACGAGGCCACCGTTCGCGTAGAGGGTAGCGCCTACCCGCACGTGGGCCCCGGTCGGGCGCTGACCCTGCGGCGGCGTCCGCAGGCACGACGGCGAGGGAAGCACCGGCCGGACGTCGGACGGCGTTGCTACGGTCCGCCGCGTGACCGACGCCACGAAGCAGTCCGACGCCGGGCAGGCCGCCGCCACCGACGACACCGCCTGGCTGGACGCCACGGCCCAGGCCGAGCTCGTCCGCACCGGGGAGGCCAGCCCGCGGGAACTGGTCGAGGCGGCCATCGCCCGCATCGAGCGGGTCAACCCGCAGCTCAACGCGGTGATCCGGGAGCGCTTCGACGCCGCCCGCGCCGAGGCCGCCGGCGACCTGCCCGAAGGCCCGTTCCGGGGCGTGCCGATGCTGCTCAAGGACCTCGGTTGCCACGTGGCGGGGGAGGAGACCCACTACGGCACCTCCTTCCTGCGCGACGCCGGGGTCCGCTGGCCCACCGAGAGCCACCTGGCGCGGCTGTTCCGGGCGGCCGGCCTGGTCGCCCTGGGGCGCACCAACGTCCCGGAGTTCGGCACGACGGTCACCACCGAGGCGCCGGCGACGGGTCCCGCCCGCAACCCCTACGACCTGAGCCGGTCGACCGGTGGCTCCAGCGGCGGCTCGGCCGCGGCGGTGGCGGCCGGCCTGGTGCCGGTGGCCCACGCCAACGACGGCGGCGGGTCCATCCGGATCCCGGCCAGCGAGTGCGGCCTGGTCGGGCTCAAGCCCACCCGGGCGCGGGTGAGCCAGGGCCCCGAGATCGGGGAGAGCTGGGCCGGCGCCACGATCGACGGCGTCGTCACGCGGACGGTGCGCGACACCGCCGCCGTCCTCGACGCCATCGCCCGGCCGATGCCGGGGGACCCCTACGTCGCCCCGCCGCTGCCGCGCCCGCTGGTCGAGGAGCTCGGGGCCCCGGTCGGCCGCCTGCGGGTCGGCCTGCTCGACGCCGACCCGGGGGAGCAGTACCTCGACCACCCGAGCTGCCGGGCCGCCGTGGAGCGCACCGGCCGGTTGCTCGAGGAGCTCGGCTGCGCCGTCGAGCCGGGGACCCCGGATGCGATGTTCGACCCGCTGTTCCCGCGGTTCTTCACCACCACGATCGCCGCCGACACCGCGCTGACGATCAGCGCCTTCGAGCGGTTCACCCTGGGCCGGGAGATCGCCGACGAGGAGCTCGAGCCCCGCAACGTCATGTACCGCGCCGTCGGGCGGAAGCTGACCGCGGAGGAGTACCTGGGTGCCCGCATGTGGCTGGGCTCCTGGACGCGCCGGATGGCCACCTGGTGGGCGCCGCCGGAGCTCGGCGGCCAGGGGTTCGACCTGCTCGTGACGCCGACCGTCGGCGCCCCGTCGCCCGAGCTGGGCTGGTTCACCGCCGACGGGCACGAGCACGAGGGACGCCGGATCAACAGCTTCATCCCCTACACCGCGCAGTTCAACGTCACCGGGCAGCCGGCCATCAGCCTGCCGCTGCACCGGACCGACGACGGCCTGCCCGTGGGGGTGCAGCTGGTCGCCGCGGCCGGCCGCGAGGACGTCCTGGTGCGGGTGGCCGCGGCCCTGGAGCAGGCCGCCCCCTGGGCCGACCGCCGGCCGGCCGTGCGCGCCTGACCAGGATGGCCCGCGGTGACGGGCCTAGACTCGGACCGCCACGGGGTGTGGCGCAGCTTGGTAGCGCACCCGCTTTGGGAGCGGGGGGCCGTGGGTTCGAATCCCGCCACCCCGACCGGGGCGTCGCCATCCGTCCCCTCCCGCCGCCCCCCGGCCGCCTCCGCGGTGCCTAGACTCGGGGGTCGACCGGCGTCGTCCGCCCTGCCCGGCGGCGCCTCCTTCCCCTGTCTGACCGCCGACCGAGGAGCACTGCTGCTGTGAAGAGCACCATCGAGGAACTGGGCCCCACGCGGGTCCGGATGGCGATCGAGGTGCCGTGGGGGGACCTGGACCACGCCTTCGGTGAGGTCTACAAGGAGCTCGGCCGCCAGGTGCGCGTGCCCGGCTTCCGCCCCGGCAAGGTGCCCAACCGGGTCATCGACACCCGCATCGGCCGGCCGCTGGTGCTCGAGCAGGTCGTCCAGCACGCCATCCCCGAGGTCTACTCCGAGGTCGTGCGGGAGAACCAGGTGCGCGTCCTGGGCCAGCCCGACATCGAGGTGACCCGCCTCGACGACAACGACACCCTCGCCTTCACCGCCGAGGTCGACGTCGCCCCCAAGCTCGAGCTGCCCGACCTCGACTCGCTCGCGGTCACCGTCGACGACGTCGAGGTCACCGACGAGGAGATCGACCAGCAGATCACGGTCATGCGCGAGCGGTTCGCCATGCTCACCGCCGTGGAGCGCCCCGTCGAGGACGGCGACTTCGTCTCCATCGACCTCGAGGCCAAGCTGGACGGCGAGGTGCTCGAGGACGGCTCCACCACCGGCATGTCCTACGAGGTGGGCTCCGGCTCGCTCATGGAGGGTCTGGACGACGCCGTCCGCGGGCTGTCCGCGGATGAGTCGGAGACCTTCGAGACCGCGCTGCTCCAGGGCCCCAACGCCGGCCAGACCGCCGAGGTCACCGTGACCGTGCGCTCGGTGAAGACCAAGGAGCTGCCCGAGCTCGACGACGACTTCGCCTCGACCGCCAGCGAGTTCGACACGCTGGAGGAGCTGCGCGACGACGTCCGCACCCGGCTCGGCCGCACCAAGGTGCTGCAGCAGGGCGCCCAGGCCCGCGACAAGCTGGTCGAGCACCTCATCAGCACGATCGAGGTCCCGGTGCCGGAGAACCTGGTCGAGCGCGAGGTCGAGTGGCGCAACAACGCCTTCGAGCAGCAGCTGGCCCAGGCCGGGATGGACTGGGACACCTTCCTCAAGATGTCCGACGTCGCCAGCCGCGAGGACTACGACGCCGACCAGCGCAAGAACATCGAGGAGGCGGTCAAGACCCAGTTCATCCTGGACGCGATCGCCGACGCCCGTGAGGTCACCGTCGACAACGACGACCTCTCCGCGCAGATCGTCGCGCAGGCCCAGCGCAACCGGACGAGCCCGGAGCAGTACGCGCAGCAGCTGCAGCAGGGCGGCAACATCGCCGAGTTCGTCGCCGACGTCCGCCGCACCAAGACGCTCGCCCAGCTGCTGGAGCAGACGACGATCACCGACGCGTCCGGCAACCCCGTGGACCTCGAGGCCCTGCGGCCGAAGACCGTCCAGGCGTCGGGGGCCGCTGCGGAGACCCCCGAGGAGCCGGCCGCCGACGAGGCCGCTGCGGACGAGGCCGCTGCCGACGACGCCGCTGCGGACGACGCCGCCGACGAGGGCCCCGAGGCCGAGGTCGTCGACGCGGTCGCCGTCGAGGCCGCCGAGGGCGCCACCGAGGACACCGAGGACGTCACCAAGGGCTGAACGAGGACGCCTGGACGGACGCCGTCCGCCCCCGTGACCCGGGGGTGGGCGGCGTCCGTCGTCTCCCGGGCCCCTGCTGCGCCCACGGCGAACACCGCCCGCGCCGGGACTGCCGCCCCTCCGGTGCGCGTTAGGGTCGACGCAGACCTCGGCGGGCACCGGGTACCGCGACCGGCGCAGAGTGCCCCCGGGCCGCACCACCCCGACCCGACGAGACCGACCGGCCCACAGTCCTACGGAGGTCACCACACCCGTGAGCACCAACCCGAACCCGGCGAGCGCGCCCGTGCTGCGTGGCGCCACCGGGGGGATGAACCTCAACGACTCGGTCTACGAGCGCCTGCTGCGCGAGCGCATCATCTTCCTCGGCACCCAGGTCGACGACGTCATCGCCAACCAGCTGGCCGCCCAGATGCTGCTGCTGTCGGCGGAGGACCCCAAGCAGGACATCCACCTGTACATCAACTCGCCCGGCGGCTCGGTCAGCGCCGGCATGGCCATCTACGACACGATGCAGTTCATCGACTGCGACGTGGCCACCTACGGCATGGGCCTGGCCGCCTCCATGGGCCAGTTCCTGCTGACCGCCGGCACCAGGGGCAAGCGCTACGCCCTGCCGCACGCGCGGATCATGATGCACCAGCCCTCGGCCGGCGTCGGCGGCACCGCGGCCGACATCGCCATCCAGGCCGACCTGTTCCGGCGGACCAAGCGCGAGCTCAACGAGCTGCAGTCCTTCCACACCGGGCAGCCGATCGAGCAGATCGAGCGCGACTCCGACCGCGACCGCTGGTTCACCGCGCAGGAGGCCCTCGAGTACGGCTTCGTCGACCACGTGGTCACCCGCGCCACCATGACCGACCAGTCCAACCCGGTCACCGACAACTGACGGCTCGGAGGAGACCGACCATGAGCTTCCAGATGCCCTCCAGCCGGTACATCCTGCCCTCCTTCGTGGAGCGCACGAGCTACGGCATGAAGGAGTCCAACCCGTACAACAAGCTCTTCGAGGAGCGCATCATCTTCCTCGGGGTGCAGATCGACGACGCTTCGGCCAACGACGTGATGGCCCAGCTCATCACGCTCGAGTCGGCCGACCCGGACCGCGACATCACCATCTACATCAACTCGCCCGGTGGCTCCTTCACCTCGCTGATGGCCATCTACGACACGATGATGTTCGTCCGGCCCGACATCCAGACCGTGTGCATGGGCCAGGCCGCCTCGGCCGCCGCCGTCCTGCTCGCCGCGGGCACCCCCGGCAAGCGGCTCGCGCTGCCCTACTCCCGGGTGCTCATCCACCAGCCCTCCGGTGAGGCCGGCGGGCAGGTGTCCGACCTGGAGATCCACGCCGCGGAGATCCAGCGCGTGCGGACCCAGATGGAGGAGATCCTGGCCCGGCACAGCGGGCGGTCCATCGAGCAGGTCCGCGCCGACATCGACCGCGACAAGATCCTCACCGCTGAGGAGGCCAAGGAGTACGGCCTGGTCGACCAGGTGATCCAGAGCCGGAAGCTGAACGCGCTCCCGTCCTGATCGATCCGGGTCGGAGGCGCGCGTGTCGCGCCTCCGACCCGTACCGTCGGGAGGGACGGGACGCATGTGGTCGGGACCGCACACCGGGCGAGTCAACGCCCCGGCGGGCAGGTCCCGGCAGGTACCGTCGGCGAGCGCCCGACCCCCGGCCGGCCGAGCCGGGGCGAGAGCCTCGCGGAGAGAGATGACCAGGCGGGGCCGACAGACGCGACATCGGCAGAGTTCACACGCAGGCACCGGTTCCCGGGGCCTGGTTCCCCCGAGGTGGAGGTCAGCAGGTGGCACGAATCGGTGAGAGCGGTGACCTGCTCAAGTGCTCGTTCTGCGGGAAGAGCCAGAAGCAGGTCAAGAAGCTCATCGCGGGCCCCGGGGTCTACATCTGCGACGAGTGCATCGACCTCTGCAACGAGATCATCGAGGAGGAGCTCTCGGAGTCGTCGGACCTCAAGTTCGACGAGCTGCCGAAGCCCAAGGAGATCCACGATTTCCTCGAGCAGTACGTCATCGGCCAGGAGAAGGCCAAGCGCACGCTCTCCGTCGCGGTGTACAACCACTACAAGCGGGTGCAGGCGGGCAATGCCGGCAACCGCGACGACTCGGTCGAGCTGGCCAAGTCCAACATCCTGCTGATGGGCCCCACCGGGTGCGGCAAGACCCACCTGGCGCAGACCCTCGCCCGGATGCTCAACGTCCCCTTCGCGATCGCCGACGCCACGGCGCTCACCGAGGCCGGCTACGTCGGTGAGGACGTCGAGAACATCCTGCTCAAGCTGATCCAGGCCGCCGACTACGACGTCAAGCGGGCCGAGACCGGCATCATCTACATCGACGAGGTCGACAAGATCGCCCGCAAGAGCGAGAACCCGTCGATCACCCGCGACGTCTCCGGCGAGGGCGTGCAGCAGGCGCTGCTGAAGATCCTCGAGGGGACGACGGCGTCGGTGCCCCCGCAGGGCGGCCGCAAGCACCCGCACCAGGAGTTCATCCAGATCGACACGACGAACGTCCTGTTCATCGTGGGCGGCGCGTTCGCCGGCCTGGAGAAGGTCATCGAGCAGCGCATCGGCAAGCAGGGCATCGGCTTCGGCGCCGAGGTCCGCAGCAAGGCCGAGATCCAGGAGGCCAACGCCTTCGCCGAGGTCATGCCCGAGGACCTGCTGAAGTTCGGCATGATCCCCGAGTTCATCGGCCGGCTCCCGGTGATCACCAGCGTGCAGAAGCTGGACCGCGAGGCGCTGATCAACATCCTCACCGAGCCGAAGAACGCCCTGGTGCGGCAGTACCGGCGGCTGTTCGAGCTCGACGGGGTGGAGCTGGAGTTCAGCGACGACGCCCTCGAGGCCATCGCGGACCAGGCGATCCTCCGCGGCACCGGCGCCCGCGGCCTGCGCGCGATCATGGAGGAGGTGCTGCAGTCGGTGATGTACGACGTCCCCAGCCGGGACGACGTCGCCTCCGTGGTGATCACCAAGGAGGTCGTGCTGGAGCACGTCAACCCGACGATCGTGCCCCGCAAGCCGAGCCGCGCCCCCCGCGAGAAGAGCGCCTGACCCCGAACACCTGACCGACGAGCCCGTCCCTCTGCCGAGGGGCGGGCTCGTCCAGTTCCCGGGCCGATCGTGTGCACGGCCGCACGGCTCTCGCCGCGGCTCCCGTGGCGGGGAAGGGCTGCGGCGCCCGGTGTCGCCGCCGGTCGACGGCTGCCGGCTCGGGGACGCACCGCCGCCGGGCTCGGGAACCACCGCCGCCGCCGGGATGGAGTGCGCCACCCGGGCACGCGGATCCGCGCCCAGCACCTCTGCCGGTGCGGCGCTGACGAGGAGCAGCGGGACGAGCCCCGGGGAGGCACGGGGCTGGAGCCCGAGCCTTCGGGGGAGCCGGCGTTCCCCCGAAGCGGGGAGGCCCCCCTGCCACCGGCTCCTGACCTGCGGGAACGGCCTCGCGTCGCCGAGGGGGGAACCCGCAGCCGGGCGCCGAGGCGTCCCCTGGAACGGTGGGATCCTTCTTGGGGACCTGGGACCCTACCCGAGCGGAACCCCCGGCTGCACCGTGAGGACCGGCACAGGGGGAGGTGGTGGTCGTGGCCATCCGGATCCTCCTCGTCGACGACCACGCGGTGGTGCGCCAGGGACTGCGCATGTACCTCGACCTCGAGGACGAGTTCACGGTGGTGGGCGAGGCCGCCGACGGGGAGCAGGCCGTGACGCTGGCCCGTGCACTGCGCCCCGACGTCGTGGTCATGGATCTGCTGATGAACGGCATGGACGGCATCTCCGCGACCGAGAGCATCCGCGCGGAGATGCCGGATGTGGAGGTGCTCGCGCTGACCAGCGTGCTGGAGGACGCGTCGGTGGTGGGAGCGGTGCGCGCAGGAGCGGTGGGCTACCTCGTGAAGAACATCGAGGCCCCGGAGCTGCTGCGCGCCATCCGGGCCGCCGCAGCCGGGCAGGTGTACCTGTCGCCGGCGGCGGCGGCTCGACTGGTGCGCGAGGTGACCGCGCCGGTCCACCCGGGGCAGCTGACACCCCGCGAGTCGCAGGTGCTGCTGCTCCTGGCCCGGGGCAGGGCCAACAAGGAGATCGCTCGTGAGCTGTGCATCGGGCAGCAGACGGTCAAGACGTACGTGAGCAACATCCTGAGCAAGCTCGGTGTCCAGAGCAGGACGCAGGCGGCGCTGTACGCCGTGCAGGCGGGTCTGCTGTCGGTGCAGGAGCTGTCGAGGGCGTGAGGGGTGGTGCCGTGGACGTCGAGACCGGCCACCTCGGTGTGCCCTCGCAGCGGGCCGAGCCGCCGGACGGCGGCATCGTGCGGCCTGTCGATGCGTCGCTGTTCCGCCGCCTGGTCGACTCCGTCACCGACTGCGGCATCGTGGCCATCGACGTCCACGGTCGGGTGGCCAGCTGAAACAGCGGGGCCGCGCGGACCTTCGGCTACCGGCCGGACGGGATCGTCGGCGAGCCGATGGGACGGCTGTACCCCGCCGCGGTCGCCGCATCCGGGGAACTCGACGAGGCGCTCGCCGAGGCGGCCCGTGGAGGCAGCCACGTCGGGACGGGGTGGCTCCGGCGCCGGGACGGGTCCCGCGTGTGGGGCAGGACGGTCCTGTCGGCGTCGACGGACGGCGCCGGCAACCTCGAGGGGTACTGCCTCGTCGTGCACGACCTCACCGAGCAGAAGGCGCAGGAGGACCAGCTGCACCAGCGCGGCCGCCTGGAGCAGCGCCTGTTGCGGGCGCTGGCCGAGACCAACCAGGCCATCCTGGAGGGCGGCCCCAGCGATGACGTGCTGCTGCTGATCGCCCGGCTGGCCCGGTGGCTGATCCGTGCAGCAGCGACCGTGATCGTCATGCCACTGCCCGCCGGCGATCTGGTGGTGCAGGCTACCGACGGCCTGGAGGCCCTTGCGGGGGAGATGTCGAGCGCATCCGGGGGGGCGGCCCTGGCGGCGGAGGTGATGCGCAGCAAGCGCGTCTGCGTCGTCAGCGACCTGTCCCGGACGTCGCCGGCAGACCGGGACCCCGTAGCGCCAGGCGACCTCGGGCCCGCGATGTTCGTCCCCCTGCTGGTGCGCAAACGCGTCATCGGCGTCATCGTCCTCGCGAGCCGCAGAGGGCAGGCCGCCTTCGGCGACGACCAGCTGCTGACCGTGCAGCTGTTCGCCGCCGACGCCGCGATGGCGGTGGAGCAGGCCAGGCTCCGCGAGCACCTGCGTGAGGTCGCAGTGACCCCGACGTTGGCCGAGAGGCCGTCGCGGGAGACGCTGGACCGCCTGGCACGCAGCGTCGTCGAGTTCGCCGACGCCGAGGCGTGCGCCATCCAGCTCCTCGGTGACGACCGGAGGATGCGGACCGTGGGCAGCCACGGGCTCGCGGGCGATCCGGTGTCGGGGGTGGACCTCGCGTACAGGCACGGCGGCGGGGATCCGGCGCTCGACGCGATCACCATGCACCGCCCGGTCGTCGTCGTCGACGCGAGGGCTCGTCTGCGCGGTGAGGTGCACCTCAGCCCGGTGCACGACCATCCGGACGAGCCGACGTGGGACACGCTGGTGTGCCTCCCGCTGATCGGGCCGGTCGCCACTCGAGGCGCGATCTGCTGCTTCTTCGCTCAGCCGCCCGCCGATCCCGAAGTGGCCTTCCTCAAGGTCGTCGCGAACGACGCCGCGACGGTCGTGGGGAACCTCCTGCTGCTCTCCGCCACGCGGGAGAAGGTCTCGCTGGCGGAGCGACAACACCTCGCCAGAGAACTGCACGACTCGGTGTCCCAGGCCCTCTACGGGATCGGACTGGGGGCCCGCACCATCCGCGAACTGCTCGACCGGGACCCGAGTCGGATCACCGGGGCGGCCGACTACGTCCTGCAGTTGGCCGAGGAGGGCCTCACCGAGATACGGGATCTGATCTTCCAGATGCGGCCCGAGTCGCCGGACCGGGAAGGCCTCCGCGCCGCGCTCACCAGAGAGGCCGACGCCGTCCGCGCCCGGCACGGGATCGTCGTCGAGACCTTCCTCGACGACGTCCCCACCTGCTCCGTCCAGGTGCAGCACACCCTGTACCGGATAGCGCAGGAGGCGTTGCACAACGCGGCCAGGCATGCGCACGCCCGCCGTGTCGAGGTCCGGCTCCGAGCCCACGGCTCCACCCTCGCCCTCGACGTGGACGACGACGGTGTCGGGTTCCGCCCCGACGACGAGTACCCGCAGCATCTCGGACTCCGCTCCATGCGCGAGCGCGCGGCCATGATCGGCGGAGCGCTGGAGATCGACAGCTCACCCGGCGCCGGGACACGAGTGCGGTTGACGGTTCCGTCCGAGTCGGCGCCTGACGTCATGTTTCGTTGATCAGGCTGGTCGCGAGTTCCGGCGAGAACTGACCCGCAGCGGTTCCTTCGCCGATGCCGCAGTTGCCGTCGGATTCACCCGGGACCTTCAGCCACAGGAGCATCTCGGCCTCGTCGTGGGCGCTCGGGGCCCGACCGATCTCCCGGTCGTCGGGATTGCACCAATCGCCGTTCGAGCCATTTCCGTTGCGACTCGTGTCGACCACGAAGGGCTTCGGCGTCCCCAGCAGATCGTTCAGTTCCGCCGCGTACTCGACTTCCTGCTCCGTCGCGTTGTAGTTCGACACGTTCAGGGCGAACCCGTGCGCCTCGCCGATGCCGGCCTCCTGCAGCCGCTCGGCCATGACGTCCGCCGTCACCCAGTTCGAGTGGCCGGCGTCGAGGTACACCCAGACGTCCTCGTCCTGCAGCGTCGACACCGCGTAGGACAGCAGGTCCAGCCTGTCTCGCTGCTCGTCCTCGCCCAGGCAGCTGTCCAGCTGGGCCAGCGCGTCCGGCTCGAGGACCACCAGAGCCGGGCCGTCACCGAGCCCGGCCGCGAACCCGTCGATCCAGCGGCGGTACCCGCTCTCGTCGGTCACCCCGCCGGCGCTCTCGCCGCCGCAGTCACGCCCCGGGATGTTGTAGGCGACCAGGACGGGAACCTGTCCCGCGTCGGCCGCAGCCGCGGTGTAGTCCGACACCGCGGCGGTGATGTCACCGCTCCACGCGCCGAACCACTTCCCCGTCGGCTGGTCGGCGATGTGTTCGCTGACCGCTCGGGCCGCGGGATCGTCCGGATTCGACTCCACCCAGGCGGCCGCCTGCGAGTCGGGGTCGACGTACAGCGACGAGGCCAGCTCCGAGAGGGACGTCCCGTTCGCGGCCGGCAGCGACGCCGGCTCCGCGACCGAGGTGCCGTACGCCATGGCCGAGACAGCAAGAGTTGCCCCGGCAACCGGCGCGACCACCTTCCATCTGGCCGTGCGGATCTTGTCCTGCAGTGATGACGAACGCATGGAAGAAGTACTCCCGTCAGTCGCGTGGAGATCCGGTGGTCCTGCTGCTCGCTGTTTCTCGGGAACCGCGGTGGTGCTCGTCGACGAGATCCCGCATCAGCGTGGAGAAATCCGCGTCCTTGGGCTCGTACCGATCTGCGCCCGCCGACAACATGCTGCGGATCCGCATCTCGTCGAGATGCGCGGACAGCGCGATGATCCGCACGCGGGGAAGTGCTGCGCGGATGGCGGAGGCGACCCGCTCGCCACCGCCGTCGGGCATGTGCGCATCCACGAGGACGACGTCAGGGCGACGGGCCAGGACCAGCGTTATCGCGTCGTCGACCCGGAGTGCAGCGCCCACGAGCCGGACGCACGGCTCGTCCGTGACCAGATCGACGAGCGCGCCGAGCGCCGGCGGGTAGTCGTCCACGACGACGATCCGCAGAGGCACCGCTGTACGGCCACACGGGGGAATGAGCACGCGGAAAACGCTATGGACGCCCACTCGGCATGTCGGCGTACGAGGGATCGATCTTCGCGTCCGTCAGATGCAGTACGTCCGGGGTGGCCGGCAGGAGCCCGGGGCCTGCTGTGCGGATGCGCCAGGGCCCCACCTGTCGCGGCGATGACGGAGGGTGCGACGAGCTCGCAGTCAGGCGTCGCGCCCGGAGGCCGCCGGGGTGTGCAGGGTGGTCGCGCGCTTCTCCCGCGTGCTCGGCGGACATGGCGCAGCAGGCGGCGCGCTGCGCCCGGCGCGGCGGGGGGCGTGATCGGCAGGCGGCCGCCTGGGATCGCCGACTCGGGGTGCCCGTCGCGACCGGCGGACCACGGCGACGTGTCGCCGGAGCCGGCCGCACCCCGGCGTCCGGATCCGGTCGACGGGGGGCCCGGACCACGCGGAGCCGGCCGGACCGGTGGCGGGCGGCGGACGTCGCCCGCGCGTGGACGCCGCCGCGGTGCCGCCGTCCCTACGGCTCGATCGGCGCCGCCGGGCTACCAGGCGCCGCGACGTCCGACGACCCCTACCGGGACGACGACGCCATCCCGGCCCTCGAGCCGGCCTCGGCCGAACGCCCACCCGAACCGGGACGGTGGAAGAAGCGGCGTCGGATCCCCCAGACGGTCACCCGCCACAGCGCCTCACGGACGATCGCACCGCTCATCTTGCTCCGGCCGCGTTCCCGTTCGACGAACGTGACGGGCACCTCCACGATGTGGAAGCCGCGCTCGACCGCTCGCCTGGCCAGGTCGATCTGGAAGCAGTAGCCCTGCGACGCGACGGTGCCCAGGTCGAGAGCCTCCAGCGCGCCGGCGCGGATCGCCCGATAGCCCCCCGTGGCGTCCTTGATCGCGATCCCGAGCGCCAGCCGGGCGTAGGTCGTGCCACCGCGGGACAGCAACCGGCGCGCCAGCGGCCAGTTGCGGACCGCACCTCCGGGCACCCACCGCGAGCCCAGCACGACGTCGGCCTGCACGAGCGCGGCGAGCAGCCGCGGCAGCTCCTCGGGCTGGTGTGACCCGTCCGCGTCGATCTCGACGAGCACGTCGTAACCCCGATCGAGGCCCCAGCGGAACCCCGCGACGTAGGCCGTGCCGAGCCCCTGCTTGCGGGGCCGGTGCAGCACCGACACGTGGTGGTCCTCGGCGGCGAGGACGTCGGCGATCCGCCCGGTTCCGTCGGGGCTGTCGTCGTCGACGACGAGGATGTCCGCGTGCGGCACGGTCGCGCGCAGCCGGGCGACCACGCCACCGAGGTTGGGGGCCTCGTTGTAGGTCGGGACGACGACCAGGATCGCCTCGACGTCGCGACCGGGCCGCAGTCCCTGATCCGTGTCCATGCTGCGTTCACAACCTCGTGTGCTCTTCCGGCCGATCGGCCGCCTGGTCGATCCGAGGGATCCAGAACTCGACGGTGGCACCGGCCCCGGGCGTCCCCTCGGTCCGGCACCAGCCGCCGGCGATCTGGGCGCGCTCGTGCATGAGGGTCAGGCCGAGGTGCCCGGCGTTCGACCCGGCGATGCCGGGGTCGTAGCCGACGCCGTCGTCGATGACGGTGACCAGGACCCCGTCGCTGACGTCCCGCAGTTGCACGTGCACCGTGCTGGCCTGGGCGTGCCTGCGCACGTTGGTCAGCGCTTCCTGTGCGAGCCGGTATGCCACCAACAGCGTCTCGATGGGCAGGTCGGCACCCAGATCGTCGTCCAGACGGACCAAGGCACCGGTATCGGCGTGCAGCTGCTGCAGGCACCGCTGCACCGCGGAGAGGAACCCACCCTGCTCGAACCCGGGGGGCCGCAGGTCGAAGACGACGTGGTGCAGCCGTCCCACGGCGACCTGCATGATCTCCTCGAGGCGGTTCAGCAGCCTCCGGTCACCGGGATCGCTCAGCCGCCGTCGCAGCTGGTGCAGACGGAACGACGCCACGGTGATCGCCAGGATCGGCTCGTCGCTGAGGTCGGCCGCGATCCGTTCCCGCTCCTCCTCCTGGGCGCACAGGAGACGGGCGAGCAGCTCCACGTGCGCCCGGTCGGTCTCCTGGAGCCGCCGCACGCTGTCGCCCAGCACCTGCAGGGTGCGCTCGAGTTGGGAGTCGTCCCAGAACAGCAGGGCCAGCCCGCTGTCCGGGGCCTGGCCGAGGGGCATGATGGTGAGCCCCACGGGGATCTGGGTGCCGTCCTGGCGACGCGCGGCCATCTGCAGGTGGTTCGCGACCCGTGCGGCGCGGCACTCGTCCAGTCGCTGCTCGACGTCGGCACGGAACCGCTCGGGCACGAAGGTGTCGATCGGGGCACCGACCACCTCGGCGGGCGAGTACCCGAGCAGTCGCTCGACGCGCGCGTTCACGCCACTGGCCCGGTCGTCGATGCCGATGACCACCACCGCAGCCGGGATCCGGTCGAGGATGCGGCGCAGCTCCGGGTCGTCCGGTGGCACCCTCACGCCCCTGGCGGCCATGACTACCCGCCCTCGGGGGGAGGGGCCGGTGCCGGGGGTGCGCCCTCGGGGGGAGGGGCCGGTGCCGGGGGTGCGCCCTCGGGTGGGGGGGCCGGTGCCGGGGGTGCGCCCTCGGGTGGGGGGGCCGGTGCCGGGGGTGCGCCCTCGGGTGGGGGAGCCGGTGCCGGGGGTGCGCCCTCGGCGGGCTGGTCGGCTCGCGACTCGCCCGGCTCCTCGGCCAGCTCGGGTGGCAACGTGTACTCCTCACGCGGAGGGACGTCGCCCACCGGTCCGGCCGGCGCGCTCACCTGGAACTCGGCGGTGGTCTCGCTGCCGCTGTCGCGCCCGACGAGCCCGAAGGTCAGGGTGCCCTGGTCGCTCCCGTCGACCTGGAAGCTGCCACCCGCGCCCGCCGCGCCCTGGTCGTCGACCTGGAACGCGGTGACCAGCTCTCCCGGGTTGCCCTGGCCGCGGCCGAGGTAGACCAGCACGACCTCGTCCGGACCGAACCCCTCCGCGAAGAAGCTGAACGTCGTCCCGGGGGCACCGCCGTAGGTGCTGGGCTGGGCGCTCGGGGTGTAGGGGAGGACCTCGAAGCCGGAGCTGGCCGACGCCCGGCTCTGCTCCCCGATCATCACGAGGCTGTTCGAGCCCTTCAGCCCGTACGGGACCTCGAACCCCACCCCTCCGAAGTCGCCCTGGTCGTCGGCCTGCGTGGTCATCAGCGGTGACCCGCTCGACGCGTTGATGTAGATCAGCACCTGCTCGTCGGGTGCGAAACCCTCCCCGGACAGCGTCACCGCCTGCCGGGCCTTCACCGCGTACGGCTCCGCGGCCACGGTGGGGTACAGCCCGGTCAGGTGGAACGCCGCGGTGGCGGCGGTGCCGCTCGTCTCGCCGACCAGCACCAGCGTGCCGTCGCCCACCGTCCCGGTGCCGACCCGCACCGATGCCTCCCCGACGCCCCCGCTCTCGTCGGCCGTCAACGTCGCCGACGGCTCACCGGTCACCCGGCCCCAGTACACGTTGATCGTCTCGCCCGGCTCGAACCCGCGCGCCGAGACTGCGATGACGTCGCCGGGCTTCCCTGTCGTCTCGCTCAGCTCGACGGACCCGGTACCCGCGGTGGCGACAGCCTCCGCCGTCGCGGTGATGTCGCTGTCGCGCTGCTTGGCCGTCACCTCGAGGTTGCCGGGTGCCAGCCGCTCCGGCAGCGCCAGCTGGGTGCTGAACCCACCGTCCTCGTCTGCCTCGGCCGACCCCACCCCCTCGCCTTCGGCGGCGCCCGCAGCGCTGAGCACGAGATCCACCGTGGAGCCGGGGTCGAAACCGAACCCGCTGACGGTGATCGATGCACCCGGCTGGGCCACGGCCGGGTTCAACGTGATCACCGAACCCGCCGGCGCGATCCGCTGGCCGTCGATGGTCACCGGCTGGCGCTGGCGGTTCTCCCGATCGGGGACCTCGGCCTGGGTGTCACCGCTTCCTGCGGTGGGGACGGTCTCGCCCCCGGAGTTCCCGATCACGCCCCGGCCGACCCACACCGCCACCACGATCACCGCCACCGCCACCGCGATGGTCCGCCAGCTCAGGGCGGGTACGAGTGTGCGGACGTGCGCCCACCTGGAGGTGGTGGCTCCGGGGGCGGTCGGGTCCACCGGGGGAGTGCGGCCTTCGTCGGTCGACCGCGTGTCCTCGGGAACCCGATCGTCGAGCGGAGGCGCGGGGACGGGGAGCGCGGCAGCCACGCCGGCCGGGCGTACGGCGTCGCCGTCCGGGTGGGTGGGCTCCCCGCCGACGACGGCGCCGGCCTCGTCGTGCGGGAGGGCCGGGCCGTCCAGGAACGGTCGCGCGCCGTCTCTCGCGCCCTGCGCCGGGTGCGGACTGCGGCCGTCCGGGGCGCCGGGCCGGGCGATCGCGGTCTGCGCCTCCGCGTCGGCCGAGCGCCGCTTCGGGCGCAGCAGCCGCGCCGCCGACCGATCCGGTGCGTCGTTGCCCGGGGGTCCGAATGCATCGGTCATTACCCTGATCCCTCCCGGCCGTCGGGTCGTGCGGGTCGGACGTCCTCACCGACGCGGTGGACGGACAGTTCGACATCGCCTTGCTCGACGTGCCACACCTCTTCGGAGTGGTTGTCGAGCGCGTCGAGGATCCAGTCCTCGCGTCCGTCGCCGTTGTTGCGATCCATCGCCTCGCGCATCTTGTTGGACATGACGATGTAGTCGATCTCTCTCCAGTCCTGCCTGAAGAGCTCGTCACGCACCTCCGGGTCGGCCGAGGCCTTCCAGTGCGAGTGCGCGAAGCGGTACCTGGGCGTCATGTCGTGCAGCGAGACCCACATGTCGTCGTCGATGATCAGCCGCGCGGTCGGCGGCACGTTCTCCTCGACCCACGCCAACTGCTGCTCCTGCATCTCGGTCAGCCGCAGCCGGTACATGTCGTGGGCCTGCAACTGCCCCTCGTCGCCGTGCACGACCAGGTATCCGCCGACCGGCGACAACAGCACCGCGGCCGCGGCCACCGGTACGGCTCTCCGCGCCACGGCCGGGGCACGGCGGACCAGCGCACCGGTGACCATGCCGATGGCCAGCGCGAGCAGCGGCACCAACGGCACGATGTAGAACTCCAGCAGGACGCTGCCGCGGGCCAGGTAGATCGCATAGCTGATCACCAGCAGGGCGGTGACCAGCTCGCCCTCGTTGCGACGGGAGTCGCGTGCGCCCTGCACCAGCAGGACGGCGGTCGCGACACCGCCCGCGGCCAGCAGGAAGAGGTCCTTGGGCAGCCAGAAATCGCGCATCATCTGCCAGAAGACGCTGTCCCCGCTGATCACCGTGCCCTGCGTGCGGTTCAGCTGCCACCACACCGTGTACGCCAGCGACACCCGGTCGGCGGGCGGGTTGGCCAGATCGAAGTTGAGACCCGTCGGGAGCAGTTCCTGCTTGAGGACCGCGTACATGAAGTAGAAGGCGACCGGGGTTCCCGCGGCGAAGTAGAAGAAGCCCCTGGCGAAGCGCCGGTTCAGCCGATACCGGATCCGCCGGTACAGCAGGAAGACGAGTACCGGGCCGAAGAAGATCGCGTTCTCCTTCGTCACCACGGCCATCCCGAACGCAAGACCCGCCGCGAGCGCAGAGGTGATGCGGCTGTCGCGCCTGCTGAGCAGGAACAGGCTCAGCAACAGCCAGAAGACCATGAGGTTGTCCAGCAGCACCTGGCGCTGGTAGAAGATCCCCAGCGGCGAGAGGTTGAACAGCGCGGTCGCCACGAGCGCGGCCGTCGTGCTGGCCGAGAAGCGCCGGGTGATCTCGAACAGGAAGAAGACCGACGCCGTGTGCACCAGCACCATCAGCACCCGCCCGGTGTTGATCGGGTTACCGAACAGGTCGAACTGACCGGGCAGGATCCCGACCCACGCCGCCAGCACCAGCCACCCACCGGGTGCGTGGTCGTAGAAGTACGTGTACGGGGACAGCTTCCACTCCCGCAGCACCGACCACGCCTGCTGGGTGTAGATGCCCTCGTCGGTCAGGTACAGGGGGTAGTCGAACAGGTTGTAGCCGTGGGAGATCCCGCCCACCGCCAGCGCGGCGACCAGGACCCGGCCGTCCCGCCGCTGCGACGTCGCGGTGAGCTCACGCAGCACCGGGGGCCACCCCGATCACCCACGCGACCCGCGGCTCACCGAGCAGGCCGGGCACGGCCTTCCCCTCTGTGAGCACGTGGATGTCGAGAACAGCACGCTTCATTTGCCTGCTCCAGCTTTCCGGCGAGGCGCTACCGAGATCGTCGGTTCCGCGGACCACCGCCTGCATCCCGCGAGAATCCGTCTTCCCCCCGGCCCTTCGGGGGGTGCGCCGGCTCACCCTGACGGGTGGCCGTCCCGGTACCTGCTGCCGCGGGCCGACGTCGTCCTGCGCCGGGCCCGGGGGCGCTCGGCCCGGCCGCGGTCAGCGCCGTCATGGTGCTGGACGGGCGCCGGCCTGCCGCCCTGCACGGCCCGGCCCCTCCACCATCCGGCCACGTCGCGACCGGCCGGTGCGCGGCCGGTCAGCCTGGATGGCGCACCGTGGGGCGCTGCGACGATCGGCTCACGACCGTGCGAGATCGCGTTGCCCCGCACCGGCCGCGTCATCCCCCGGTAGCCGAGGTGCCGGGACGGCAGGCCCAGCGCAAGGGGGGACCGCCCACGTCGACGTCCCGGTGCCGGGCCGCTCGCGCCAGACCCACGTCGTGCTCGCACCGAAGTTGAACCCGGCGGCCGCCGCGATCCCGGCCAGGTTGGCCAGCAGGTGGTGCACGTCCAGCCCGACCAGTGCCCACACCACGGCGACGTTGAGCGTCATCGTGGTCAGCGAACTGAGGCCGAACCTGCCGAACTGCGCGAGCGACGCCCGGCGCCGACCGAAGGTCCAGCGGTTGTTGACCAGGTAGTTGTGGGCGACCGCCAGCGCCACGGCCACCGGCGCGGCCACCAGCAGCGGCAGGTCCGCCACGACGTAGAGCCCGTGCAGCACCAGCACGTTCACCACGACACCGCCCGCGCCGACCACGGCGAAGCGCAACGCCTTCATCGACGTGGGGACGCACGGGAGGCGGGCGCTCACCGCAGCACTCCTGGACACCGACTCCACCATCCGACGGTCGACCCCTCGGTTTGCACTCACCCGGAACCGTGCGACCGGAATCGTGCGCTGCGAGACCGTCGGCTCACATCCCGCAACGAGCCGACATCGCGGCCCGACCTTCCGGGGTCACGGCACCGACCCCGCTTGGGGGATGCGCCACCGGCTCGCCGCAGCGGACGTCGTCGCCGGTGGGGCGGACCCCGTGGCGTCACAGGGATGCCGCGCCCGAGCCCGTGAGGCATGCGTCCCGCTGCCGGCGGCTCCCGGGCGCCCCCGGTCGTGCCTGCTCCCCGGGGGCCTCGCCACCGCCGGGGAGCGCCTCCGCCGGACGACGGGGGCCGCCTCCCCGGGAAGTCCGGGCACCGCCTCGGTTCCCGGCGGGATGTCGCCGCCCGGCCGACATCGGACCATGTGCAGCACGAGTCCGATCCAGTGCAGTGGCCCGCCGCGCCGATGACGCAAGCCCTCCGGCACCACGGTCCGGCACTCGACGCCGGGGGACCCCATGACCGTGGTGCTCGTCGTGCTGACGGTGCTGTCGCTGCTCCTGTCGTTGCAGGCCGCCTACACGCTGTACATGATGATCTACACCTGGGATCAGCCGGAGGCCGAGCGGCTGGCCCGCGCTCCGGACGTCTTCGCGCCGCCGACGGTGTCGTTCACGGTTCTCCTCCCTGCGCGGCACGAGGAGGACGTCATCGCCCAGACCATCGAGAACGTCGTGCGGGCGGAGTACCCCTCGCGGTTGCTGCAGGTGTTCGTGATCTGCCGGTTCGACGACGAAGGCACGATCGACCGGGCGCTGGCCAAGCTCGAGCAGCTCGCCGACGTAGGGCTGGAGAACGTCGACATCGTCGTGTTCGACGACGATCCGATCAACAAGCCGCACGGGATGAACCACGCGCTCGCCTTCGCCACCGGCGATGTGGTGACGATCTTCGACGCCGAGGACGACATCCACCCCGACATCTTCAACATCGTCAACACCGTCATGGTCGACGAGGACGTGAAGGTCGTGCAGGCGGGCGTGCAGTTGATGAACTACGCCTCCCGCTGGTACTCGGCCCTGAACGTGCTGGAGTACTTCTTCTGGTTCAAGAGCCGGCTGCACTACCACGCCAAGTACGGGGCGATCCCGCTCGGCGGCAACACGGTCTTCTTCAGCCGCGACATCCTGGACCGCCTCGGCGGCTGGGACGAGACGAACCTGACCGAGGACGCCGACATGGGCCTGCGGGTGAGCCAGATGGGAGAGCGGGTGCGCGTCATCTACGACGACCGCTACGTGACCCGCGAGGAGACCCCGCCGACCCTGACGCACTTCGTCAAGCAGCGCACCCGCTGGAGCCAGGGGTTCATGCAGACGCTCGCCAAGGGCACCTGGAAGCACATGCCGACCCGCACCCAGCGGTGGCTGGCCTTCTACACCCTTGCCTTCCCCAACGCACAGGCCGTGCTGGGGATCTACGTGCCGTTCTCCCTGCTCATGATGTTCTCCCTGCAGGCACCGGTGCCGATCGCGCTGATCTCCTACCTACCGGTCGTGCTGCTCGGCGCGCACTTCATGATCCACGTCGTGGGCCTGTACGAGTTCACCGAGGCGCACGGGCTCAAGGCATCCAGGACGATGATCCTCCGGATGGCCATCGCCTGGTTCCCGTACCAGCTGGTGCTCGCCTTCGCGGCCCTGCGGGCGCTCAAACGGCACGTGCGCGGGATCCACAACTGGGAGAAGACCGCCCACACCGGTCAGCACCGAGGCGGGCCGGCCGCGCGACGCGACGAGGTGCAGGCACGAGCCTGACCCGGCCCTTCACCGGTCGTGCCGGTCCGCGCCCCTGCCACGGGACGACCCGCCGCGTGAGGCCCGCGCCCGGGATCCGCGGGACGACCCCCTGCCCCGGGTCGGTCAGGTGCAGGGCGTGCCGTTCACCCGGAACTCGGTGGGGGCCGTGTCGTCGGAGGTCCAGGTCCCCAGGAAGCCGAAGGACCACCCGGCTCCCGGCCGGATGAGAGCGCTGTAGCAGTCCTCGTTCGTCATGGACACGCTCCGGCCGGTCCGGGTGTAGGTGGCGTCCCAGGCGCGGCTGATCACCTGGTCGCCGGGAAAGGTGAAGGTCAGCTCCCAGTCGTCGATCGTCGCCGCCCCCGTGTTGGTCAGGGTCACCTCCGCGACGAACTGACCCGGCCAGCTCGTGCCGGCGTAGTCGACGCGGCACCCGGTCCCCGGTCCCGGCGGCGGGAAGACGACCGGGCGACCCGCGGCCTGCGCGCCGGCCCCGGAGCCGTCGCGCCCGGGCCGGTCCGACGGCGCCGTGACCGAGCCCGCTTCCTGACCGGAGCCGGTGGCGGTGCCGACCAGCAGTGCGATCGCCAGGCCGGCCACCACGGCGACCGGGACGACGAGCAGCTTCCAGCGCCTGGCGGACCTTCGTCGTGTCGACCTCAACGGACTTCTCCTCTCCTCCCGGCGGTGTCGATCCGGTGTGCGGCGACATCGAGGCTCGTCCGGCCCGGTCCGTCCTCCTCGCACGGCCTGGTGCTCCAGGTGCTGAGGCGGCCCGTGCCCGCTCCCGGCCCGGGGCGGGAGGTCGCGGGAACGGTGCTCCCCGGGACGGGCGGCCGCCCGAGGCCTGCTGCCTCGTGTCGCGACCTCGGGTCGACCGACCGCACGCCGCGCGCGGTGGAACACCGGTCGACGGCTCCCGGGCGGTCATCCGCCCCCGGCCGGGGCGGATGTCCTCGCCTCGTCGAGGCGGATGCCGCCGACCAAGGCGGGTTCGTGTTCGCGGCGCACTGCGACGTCGACCGAACCTCCTCCCTCGAGGAGGACCGTCGCGAGCACCATGCCGCCGCCGAGGTGGTGCACCCACCGTCGCTCGTCGGACGTGGGTGCGCGTCGGTGGATGCCGGTCACCCAGAACAGCGAAGCGCCCCCCTCGGAACCGGCACGGACGACCGCGGCACTCGCACGGAAGGCGAGCACGTCGTGCACCCACACGGCGCGTCCGCGGACCCATCTCCGCCGCCCGGCCCGGTGCACGTACACGGGGAAGCTCCCGTCACGGAGCCACGGCGTCCCCCGGTGACGCCTGGTCGAGGCCGGAACGGTCGGTGCCGGAGTGCAGATGGCCAGTGATGGCAGCGCGAACAGCCGCATGACCCCGCCCTCGTCTCCGCAAGGCATCCTGTGCCCCTCTGTGGCTGGCCGCCATCCTCGACCGGGTGGGTCGCCGCCGACATCCCGCGAGTGCCCGAGCGCGGCCGGGCACTTGGGAGGGGTCGCGGCAACCCACCCTCGGGGGAGGCCGCACGGGGCCGACGGGCGAAGGTCTCACCGAGGGTGTCGAGCACCTCGGCGCCGTGACGGAGCCCGCCGGCAGCGGTGTCGACGTCCGCCACGTCGACCGTGGTGCTGTCCGCGCGGCCGGCGGCTCCGGCCCCGCGGGAGCCGCCCGGCCACCGTGCCGGCCGGTGTCCACGCCGGGTGGCCGCCGTCCAGGAAGGTGCTCGACCGCGGGCCGCGCCTGCGCGGGGAGGCCCGGCCTACGCCCGGGGCGTCGACCCGGCCGCAGCGCCCCGGTCGTCCGGCACGAGCACCGGGACGCGACCACGGCGCCGATCGCCGCGGTCGCGGCCAGGATCCCGCGTCCTGCCGAACCCGGGGCGCGACGGGTCTCGTCCGGCTCGCACCCGTCGGTTCACCGCGACTCGTCGTGCGACGCCGGGGCCGGCACGATCCCGGCCTCGGTGGCCTTCGCGACGGCTTCGAGCATGGAACGGGCCCCGAGCTTGACCAGCACCTTGCGGACGTGGCTGCGCACCGTCGAGTACTCGATGTGCAGATGGCGCGCCAGTGCGCGGTTGTCCATGCCTCGGGCCATCAGGCCGAGGATCTCGCGCTCCCGCGGGGTGAGGCTGGCGGTCAGCCGCGCGTACTCGGCCCGTCGGCGCACGACGGCACGGCGCCGGGCCAGCAGCTCGGCCAGTCGTTGGGCGGGGATGAGGATCTCGCCTTCGGCTGCCCGGTGGATGGCACGGACGAGCTCGTCGCTGGGTGCGGACTTGAGCAGGTAGCCCGCTGCGCCGGCTTCGACCGCCGCGGTCACGGCGTCGTCGGACTCGTCGGCACTGAGGAAGACGATGGCGGCGCGGGGCCGGCGCCGGTGGATCTCGGCGGCCGCCTGGGCGCCGCTGCCGTCGGGCAGCCGGAAGTCGACGAGCACGACGTCGGGATCGTGCCGCTGGGCTGCCTCGACGGCGGCGGCCACGGTGGGGACCCAGCCCAGGACCTGCAGATCGGGGTAGTCCGCCAGCAGGGCGGCCAGGCTCTCGGCGACCACCTGGTGGTCCTCGACGAGCATGACCCGGATCGGGGCGACCAGCGGTGTCTCCGAGGTCGTCATGGTGCGGGCATCTCTGCGGCCTGGCGCACACCGTGGAGGACGTCGGCGGTGTGCGGGATCCAGAACTCGACCGTCGTCCCGCGGCCGGGGGCGCTCTCGATCCGGCACCACCCCCCGGCGATCTCCGCTCGTTCCACCATGAGCGGCACGCCCAGGTGTCCTGGCGTGGATTCCACGACGGGCTGGTAGCCGACCCCGTCGTCGGCGATGGCGACCAGGCATCCGTCGTCCACGGTGGACAACCGGACGGCGACCGTGCCGGCCCGGGCGTGCCTGCGGATGTTGGTGAGCGCCTCCTGGGCGATCCGGTACACGATCAGCTGCACGTCCGCGCTGGGCTCGAAGCGGAGCCGGTTGTCCACGGTGTAGGCGGTGCCGGTGTCGGAACGGAGCTGTTCGAGGTAGCCGGTCAGGTTGGCGACGAGCCCTCGTTCGGCCGGTGGGGGCTGCAGGTCGAAAGTGAGGTGGCGCAGTCGGCCGATGGCCTGCTGGACGGTCTCCTCGACCGTGGCGAGCAGCTCCCGGTCGGCGGGTGCGTGGAGCCTGCGGCGCAGTTGCTGCAGTCGAAGCGAGGCCGCGGTGATCGCCTGCAGCGGGTCGTCGTGGATGCCGGCAGCGATGCGCTTGCGCTCGTCCTCCTGTGCCCGCACCAGGTGGGTCAGCAGCAGCTGGTGCTCGCGATCGCTCTTCCGCAGCAGGTGGAAGCTGTGCTCCAGGGCCAGTTCGTGACGGCGCTGCTCGGTCCGGTCCCGGATCGTGGCAGCGATGGAGGGCCCACGCTCGTCGCGCACCGGGCTGAACGCGACGTCGGCGGGGAACACGGTGCCGTCCTTGCGGCGGCCGGTCAGCTCTCCGCCCGGTTCGGCGACCTGCTCCTGCGGGGACGGGTGCGGGGTGCCCCACCGGCGCACGTACGTCTCGACGGGGCCACCCAGGAGGAGCTCCAGCGGTTGTCCCAGCAGCTCGTCGCTCCCGTAACCGAACAGCCGCTCGGCCTGGCCGTTGACGAGGGTGACCCGCCCCGCTCCGTCGACGATGACCAGGGCGTCGGAAGCGGACTCCGGCAGGTGCGGGGCGTGCGGCCCTGCCGCATCGGCCGCGCCGAGGGCCCGCAGGAACACCGCCACCAGCTGCTCGCCGCCGAGGCGCATGAACTTCATGGTGACGGTCACCGGGAACTCGGTCCCGTCCCCCCGGACACCGGCCAGCTCGGCCGGGGGGACGAGCGGCTCGTCGCCGGGTGCGCTCCGCGCGTTCGCCACCCAGTCGGCGAAGGCCGTGTGGTGCCGCCGGGGTAGCAGGGTGGACGCGGGCTGCCCGATCAGCTCCCGCGTGGAACGACCGAAGATCCGGTGCGTTCCCGCGTTGACCAGCCGGATGCGGTCGTCCGGCCCGACCAGGACCACGGCCGCGGGCACGAAGTCCACGAGGTCGTGGAACGTCTCCTCGCTGCGCCGCAGGTCCGCGATGGCGCGCCGGCACTCGGTACGGTCACGCAGCAGGGCGCCGACGCAGCGGGCGCTCAGGTCGACGGCCATGCTGAGCTGCCCCCGGCTCGCGCGCTCCACCGCTTCGACGATCTCCTCGCCCGGCGTGCCCTTCAGCAGGTAGCCGGCGGCGCCGGCGGCGAGCATCTCGAGGACGTGCTCGTGATCCTCGAACGCGGAGAGCGCCAGCACCGCCGTACCGGGCGCCCGTGCCCGGATCTCGCGCACGGTGTCGGGACCGGTGCCGGCGGGCATGCGCATGTCCACGAGGACCACGTCCGGGTGCAGTTCGGCGGCTCGCCGCACCGCGTCGGCGTGGTCGTCGGCCACGCCGAGCACCACCGTCCCGGGGAGGCTGTCGAGGATGTCGGCCAGGGCGTCGCGTATCGACCTGTCGTCGTCGGCGACCAGGACACGGACGCGGGTGGTGCTCATCCCGTGCTCTTCACCCGGGAGGTAGCCGGTTCGGAGGCGGCCGGCTCGCCCAGCACCTCGTGCTCGAGCCGCTCCTCGCGCGGCACCGGGACGAGGCCGCCCGCACCGGGATGCAGCCAGTCGAGCACGACCGCCATGGGCGCGACGAGCACCCGGTACGACTCCTCGTCGATGCGGTGCTCGGCGGCGAGCGCGCCGGCGGCGTCCCACGCTGCCGCCCAGAACGCCCAGTCCGAGCTGTCGTGGGACAGCGCGGCGGTCATCGCCTCCTCGCGTGCCACCATCGCGGCGTGGCGGACGAGGCTCCGGTCGACCGGCGACATCGAGCGCTGGATCGCCGCCCAGGCGGCCGCCCGGACGTCCGCCGGTGTCCGCCGCCAGGCGCCGGCGACGGCCTCGATCTCGTCGGGACCGAGATCGAGGATCCGCACGATGAACCCGATCACCCTGTGCGAGCCGGGTCCGAAGATGTCGATCATGTGCTGGCCTCCTGCGCTCACCAGTGGGCCAGCCGCCATCCTCGGCCGCGCGGTCACCGACCACATCCCGCGACGATCCGAGCCCCTCCGCGGACTTCCGAGGGGTCGCGGCAACCACTCACGGGGGAGGCGGTACGGGGCCGACCGGGGGATCGGCGTTCCGCTTCGCCGCACCGCCCGCGGGCGGTGCGGCGGACCCGGCGGCGCGCGCTGACCGGCGGGGCACCGCTGGGTGCCCCGCCGGTCAGCACCTACCGCCGGTCAGGCGTGGGTCAGGCCTCCGTCGGGGCGGCCAGGACGACGTCCACCGCGAGCGGGCCCTCACCGGCGACGACGGTCAGCTCGGCGATCCGGCCGGCCTCGGCCAGGTCGCCGCGCGCGGCCTCCACCAGGGGCACCTGCACGGCCGGCGCGGTCACGGTCGCCGAGGCGACGTCGGCCCGCATCGACTGCTTGGCGTCGGACTTGGCCTTGCGCACCCCGGCCAGCGCCGCGGCGACCACCCCGACCAGCGCCGGGTCACCGCCGGTCGGCAGCTCGCCGGCCGTCGGCCACAGCGCCCGGTGCACCGATCCCGACTGCCACCACGACCAGACCTCCTCGGTGACGAACGGCAGCACCGGGGCGAACAGCCGCAGCTGCACCGACAGCGCCGTCGCCAGCGCCGCGCGCGCCGACTCCGCCGCGGGCCCGGACCCGTAGGCGCGGGACTTCACCAGCTCCACGTAGTCGTCGCAGAACGACCAGAAGAAGGCCTCGGTCACCTCGAGCGCGCGGGTGTAGTTGTAGGCGTCCATCGCCGCGGTCGCCTCGTCGACGACCGCGGTCAGCCCCGCCAGCATGCTGCGGTCGACCGGCTCGGTCACGGCCGAGGCCGGCAGGTCGGCCGACGCCCCCAGGCCCAGCACGAACTTCCCGACGTTGAGGATCTTGATGGCCAGCCGCCGGCCGACCTTCATCTGCGCCTCGTCGAACGGCGAGTCCGCCCCCGGCCGGGCGCCGGCGGCCCGCCAGCGCACGGCGTCGGTGCCGTAGCGCTCCAGCACGTCGATCGGGGTGACCACGTTGCCCTTGGACTTCGACATCTTCTTGCGGTCGGGGTCGACCACGAAGCCGGAGATCGCCGCGTGCGACCACGGCACCGTCCCGAACTCGTAGTGCGAGCGCACCACGGTGGAGAACAGCCAGGTCCGGATGATGTCGTGCGCCTGCGGGCGCAGGTCCATGGGGAAGACGTGCGCGAACAGCTCCGGGTCGGTCTCCCAGCCCGAGGCGACCTGCGGCGAGAGGGACGACGTCGCCCAGGTGTCCATGACGTCGGGGTCGCCGACGAACCCGCCCGGCTTCCCGCGCTGGTCCTCGCGGAAGCCCGGCGGCACGTCGGAGGACGGGTCGACCGGCAGCGTCTCCTCGGCCGCCACGATCGGGTCGTCGTGGACGGGCTCACCCGCGTCGTCCAGCCGGTACCAGACCGGGAACGGGACGCCGAAGAACCGCTGCCGGCTGATCAACCAGTCGCCGTTGAGGCCCTCGACCCAGTTCTCGTACCGGTACCGCATGTGCTCGGGCACCCACCGGATCTCCCGGCCCCGGGCGACCAGCGCCTCCCGCAGCTCCGGGGAGCGCCCGCCGTTGCGGATGTACCACTGGCGGGTCGTCACGATCTCCAGCGGCCGGTCGCCCTTCTCGTAGAACTTGACCGGGTGGGTGATCGCCTTCGGCTCGCCGTGCAGGTCGCCGGACTCGCGGAGCATCTCCACCATGCGCTGCTGGGCGCTGAACACGGTCTTGCCGGCCAGCTCCGCGTACGGCCCGGCGGGCACCCCGGCCGGGGCGTCGGCGACCAGCCGGCCGTCCCGGCCCACGACCGCGCGGGTCGGCAGCTGCAGCTCCCGCCACCAGGTGACGTCGTTGAGGTCGCCGAAGGTGCAGATCATCGCGATGCCCGAGCCCTTGTCCGGCTCGGCGAGGCGGTGCGCCACCACGGGCACCTCGACCCCGAAGACCGGCGTCCGCACCGTCCGGCCGAACAGCTGCCGGTAGCGCTCGTCGTCGGGGTGGGCGACCAGGGCCACGCAGGCCGGCAGCAGCTCGGGGCGGGTGGTCTCGATGAACACCGGGCCGCCCGGGCCGTGGAAGGAGATCCGGTGGTAGGCGCCGGGGCGCTCCCGGTCCTCGAGCTCGGCCTGGGCCACCGCCGTCCGGAAGCTGACGTCCCACAGGGTCGGGGCCTCCTGCGCGTAGGCCTCGCCGCGGGCCAGGTTGTGCAGGAACATCTTCTGCGCCGTGGCGCGGGAGGACGCCGAGATCGTCCGGTAGACGTTCGACCAGTCCACCGACAGGCCGACCCGGCGCCACAGCTGCTCGTAGGCGCGCTCGTCCTCCTCGGTCAGCCGCTCGCAGAGCTCGACGAAGTTCTGCCGCGAGACCGGCTGCTGGTCCTTGCCCGGCTTGGCCGGCGGCTCGAACGACGGGTCGTAGTGCAGCGAGGGGTCGCAGCGCACGCCGTAGTAGTTCTGCACCCGGCGCTCGGTGGGCAGGCCGTTGTCGTCCCACCCCATCGGGTAGAAGACGTGCCTGCCCCGCATGCGCTGGTAGCGGGCCACGATGTCGGTGTGGGTGTAGCTGAACACGTGACCCACGTGCAGCGACCCGCTGGCGGTCGGCGGCGGGGTGTCGATCGAGTAGACCTGCTCGCGCGGCGCGGCCAGGGCGGCCGGACGGTCGAAGGCGTAGGTGTCGGCGTCGGCCCAGCGCGCCACCCACTTGCTCTCGAGGCCGTCGAGCGAGGGCTTGTCGGGTACACCGGCGCCCGCTCCGGGGACGGTGGTCTCCGGGGTGTGGATGTCGGTGGTCATGCCCCTCATCCTAGGAACCCGGCGGCTGGCATCCTGAGCAGGATGAGCGCAGGGCTGGGGACCGGGCGGGTGGACGGCGGGGACGCCGAGCTGGCCCGCGTCGAGGCGGAGCTGCTGGCCCGCTGGCCCGAGAACCGCCTGGAACCCTCGCTGACCCGCATCTCCGCGCTGGTCGACCTGCTCGGTTCGCCCCACCGCGCCATGCCGGTCGTGCACGTCGCCGGCACGAACGGGAAGACGACGACCGCCCGCATGGTCGACGAGCTGCTGCGCGGCTTCGGCCTGCGGGTGGGCCGGTTCACCAGCCCGCACCTGCAGTCGGTGCGGGAGCGGGTGGTGCTCGACGGGGAGCCGGTCGGCGCCGATCGCTTCGTGGAGACCTACGACGACATCGCCCCCTACGTGGCGATGGTCGACGCCGCCGGCGAGCACCCGATGAGCTTCTTCGAGGTCATGGTCGGCCTGGCCTTCGCCACCTTCGCCGAGGCGCCGGTCGACGTCGCGGTCGTCGAGGTCGGCATGGGCGGCACCTGGGACGCCACCAACGTCGCCGACGGGCGGGTCGCCGTCGTCACCCCGGTGGCGCTGGACCACGCGGAGTACCTCGGCCCGGACGTCGGCACGATCGCCGGCGAGAAGGCCGGGATCATCAAGGCCGACGCGGTCGCCGTCCTGGCCCGCCAGCAGCCGGCCGCGCTGGACACCCTGGTCCGCCGCGCGGTGGAGGTCGAGGCGGTCGTCGCCCGGGAGGGCACCGAGTTCGGGGTGCTCGACCGCCGGGTCGCCGTCGGCGGCCAGCAGCTGCGCCTGCAGGGCCTCGGCGGTGAGTACGAGGACGTCTTCCTGCCGCTGTTCGGCGCCCACCAGGCGCAGAACGCGGCCACCGCGCTGGCCGCCGTCGAGGCGTTCCTCGGCGCCGGCGCGACGACCGGCCCGATCGACCCCGACACGGTGCGGGCCGCCTTCGCCGCCGTGCGCTCGCCCGGCCGGCTGGAGCGGGTGCGCACCAGCCCGACCGTGCTGGTCGACGCCGCGCACAACCCGGCCGGCATGGCCGCCACCGTCGAGGCGATCCGGGAGTCCTTCGACTTCACCCGGCTGATCGGGGTCGTCGGCGCGGTCCGCGGCAAGGACGTCGGCGGCATGCTGGGTGAACTCGAGGACCTCTGCGCCGAGCTGGTCGTCACCCAGAACAGCTCGTCGCGGGCGATGCCGGCCGACGAGCTCGGCGCCCTGGCCGTCGACGTCTTCGGCGCCGACCGGGTCAGCGTCTCCCCGCGGCTGCCCGACGCGCTCACCGAGGCGATCGAGCTGGCCGAGGCCGGCCCGGACGACGCGCTCGGCGGCTCCGGCGTGCTGGTCACCGGCAGCGTGATCACGGCGGGGGAGGCCCGCACCCTGCTCGGCGGGCAGGCCCCGTGACCGCGCCCGACCCCGTCCGCGCGGCCCGGGCGCTGCGCGGGGTGGCGGCCGCGATCCTGGTGCTCGAGGGCATCGCCGTCCTCTTCGTGCCGCGGGGCATCGCGCAGACCGGCGAGGGGCTGACCGGCGGCCGGCTCACCGTGCTGCTGGTGCTGGCGGTGGTCCTCGTGCTGGCCGCGGGCGTGCAGCGCCGTCCCGCCGGGCTGCTCGTCGGCACCGTGCTGCAGGTCCCGCTGCTCCTCACCGGGCTGATCGACGGGGTGATGTGGTTCGTCGGCGGGGCCTTCGTGCTCATCTGGGCCTACCTGCTGCAGGTCCGCAGGGAACTGCTCGGCCACCCCTTCCGCGACCCCGCGGCGCCGTGCCGCCGGGAGGACGGCGGTCCCGCCGGTGACGGCGCCCCGTAGGCTGCCGCCCCGTGACGGAACGCACCCTGGTCCTGGTCAAGCCCGACGGCGTCGCCCGCGGTCTCGTCGGCGAGGTGATCTCGCGTCTGGAGGCCAAGGGCCTGCGCCTGGTCGCCGCCGAGCTGCGCACGCTGACCCGGGAGGTCGCCGAGGAGCACTACGGCGAGCACCGGGAGAAGCCGTTCTTCGGCTCCCTCGTCGAGTTCATCACCGGCGGCCCGCTGCTCGCGCTGGTCGTCGAGGGCCCCCGGGCGATCGAGGCGTTCCGCGCGCTGGCCGGCGCCACCGACCCGGTCAAGGCCACCCCCGGCACCATCCGCGGCGACTTCGCCCTGGAGGTGCAGAGCAACATCGTGCACGGCTCGGACTCCGGCGAGTCCGCCGCCCGCGAGATCGGCCTGTTCTTCCCGCAGCTGGGCTAGCCCCTGGACGACGGCCCCGTCCAGGGCCCGCCCTGAGCTCGCGAAGGGTGGGGAGGACGGGGCCCTTCATCCGTCTACCCTGGACAGGTCATGAGCGGTGAGACCCTGTACCCCCGACTGGAGCCCCTGCTCGCGCAGGTGCAGAAGCCGATCCAGTACGTCGGCGGCGAGCTGAACGCGCAGGTCAAGGCGTGGGACGACGTCGCCGTCCACTGGGCGCTGATGTACCCCGACGCCTACGAGGTCGGGCTGCCCAACCAGGGCCTCATGATCCTCTACGAGGTGCTCAACGAGCGGGACGACGCCCTCGCCGAGCGCACCTACGCCGTCTGGCCCGACCTCGCCGCCCTGATGCGCGAGCACGGCGTCGGCCAGTTCACCGTCGACGCGCACCGCCCGGTGGCCGACTTCGACCTGCTCGGCGTCAGCTTCGCCACCGAGCTGGGCTACACGAACCTCCTCGAGGCGCTCGACCTGGCCGGGGTCCCGCTGCACGCGGTGGACCGCGACGAGACGCACCCGGTCGTGGTCGCCGGCGGGCACGCCGCGTTCAACCCCGAGCCGATCGCGGACTTCGTCGACTGCGCGGTCCTCGGGGACGGCGAGCAGGTCGTCGGCGACATCACCGACGTGGTGCGGGCCTGGAAGGAGCAGGGCCGGCCCGGCGGCCGGGTGGAGCTGCTGGCCCGCCTCGCCCGGGTCGAGGGCGTCTACGTGCCCCGCTTCTACGCGGTCTCCTACGGCCCGGACGGCGCGATCGCCGCCGTGACCCGCACCCGCGACGACGTCCCCGCGCGGGTCGGCAAGCGCACCGTCATGGACCTCGACGAGTGGCCCTACCCGAAGCAGCCGCTGGTGCCGATGGCCGAGAGCGTGCACGAGCGGATGAGCGTGGAGATCTTCCGCGGCTGCACGCGCGGCTGCCGGTTCTGCCAGGCCGGCATGATCACCCGCCCGGTCCGGGAGCGGACCATCACCGGGATCGGCTCGATGGTCGACCAGGGCCTGCGCGCGACCGGCTACGAGGAGGTCGGCCTGCTGTCGCTGTCCAGCGCCGACCACTCCGAGATCGGGCAGGTCGCCAAGGAGCTGGCCGACCGCTACGAGGGCACCAACACCGGGCTGTCGCTGCCCTCCACCCGGGTCGACGCCTTCAACGTCACCCTCGCCAACGAGCTGTCCCGCAACGGCCGGCGCTCCGGGCTCACCTTCGCCCCCGAGGGCGGCAGCGAGCGGATCCGCCGGGTGATCAACAAGACGGTGTCCAAGGACGACCTGGTCCGCACCGTCACGACCGCCTACGCCAACGGCTGGCAGCAGGTGAAGCTCTACTTCATGTGCGGTCTGCCGACCGAGACCGACGAGGACGTGCTGGAGATCGCCGAGCTGGCGGTCGAGGTGATCCGCGCCGGCCGGGAGGCCAGCGGCCGCAAGGACATCCGCTGCACGGTCTCCATCGGGGGGTTCGTGCCCAAGCCGCACACCCCGTTCCAGTGGGCCGGGCAGGCGAGCGCGGAGACCGTCGACTCCCGGCTGAGGCTGCTGCGGCAGGCCATCAACAGCGACCGCCGCATCGGCCGCTCCATCGGGCTGCGCTACCACGACGGCAAGCCGGGCATCGTCGAGGGGCTGCTCTCCCGGGGCGACCGGCGGATCGGCCGGGTCGTCGAGCGGGTCTGGCGCGAGGGCGGCCGGTTCGACGGCTGGAGCGAGCACTTCTCCTACGAGCGCTGGACCGCCGCGGCCGCCGCCGAGCTGCCCCCCCTCGGCGTCGACCTCGACTGGTACACCACCCGTGAGCGGACCGAGCACGAGGTGCTGCCCTGGGACCACCTGGACTCCGGGCTGGACAAGGAGTGGCTCTGGGACGACTGGCAGGACGCCCTCTCCGAGGAGGAGGTCGCCGACTGCCGGTGGACCCCCTGCTACGACTGCGGCGTCTGCCCGACCAACGGCACCGAGATCCAGATCGGGCCGACCGGGCGCAGCCTGCTCCCGCTCACGGTCGTCGGCCGGTAGTGGCCCGCCAGCCCACCGGGCCGCCCCCGCCGCCCACCGTCCAGCGCCTGCGGCTGCGCTACACCAAGCGCGGCCCGCTGCGCTTCGCCTCCCACCGCGACCTCGCCCGCGCGCTGGAGCGGGCGCTGCGCCGCGCCCGGGTGCCGATGGCGTTCTCGGCCGGGTTCAGCCCGCACCCGAAGATCTCCTACGTCGGTGCCGCGCCGACCGGTGCGGCCAGCGAGGCCGAGTACGTGGAGATCGGGCTGGCCGAGGCCCGCGACCCCGAGGAGGTGCGCGCCGCGCTGGACGCCTCGCTGCCGCCGGGCGTCGACGTCCTCGAGTGCGTGCAGGCCGCGGAGGGTGGTGGCTCGCTCGCCGACCGGATCGACGCCGCCGCCTGGCGGGTCGAGCTGCCCGGCGTCGAGCCGGAGCACCTGGCCGCGGCCGTCGCGGCGTTCCTGGCCCGCGAGGAGGTGACGGTCGCCAAGCGCACCAAGAACGGGCTCCGGGACGTCGACGCGCGGGTCGCCGTGGCCGCCGCTTCGGCGGGCGGGACAGCAGGTTGTGCCATACTGAGCCTGGTCGTCCGGCAGGTGACGCCCGCCGTTCGACCCGACGACGTGTTGGCCGCTCTGACTGCCGTCGCCGACCTGCGCCCGCCGTTGCCCCCTCGGGCCGTGCGTGAGGCGCAGGGCCGGCTCGACGACAGTGGGACGGTGGCCGACCCGCTCGGTCCGGACCGCGCCGCGCGCGACCGCTGCCAGGGGGAGCGTGCGACGGTCTGACCGGTGGTCCCCCGGGCCGCACGCCGTCGCGCGGCACGGCTGCCAGGCGTGACGCACCCCGGATCTCGCACCACCGCAGACCAGCACCACCGCAGACCAGCACCACCGCAGCACCGGCACCCGGGCGCGACGACCTCGCACCCGGGCGCCACCCACAGACTTCGTGGGCCGGACGCAGCCGCCGCACCCCGGCGCCCGCCGCCCGACCCGCCCAACCCGTGCTCCTGCGCGGCCGCCTGTCGCAGTACCGACCGGCGCCCGGGGGCACCACACAGGAGGCGAGCCACTCGTGGCCGACCAGGACGACGACAGCACCCGCACCGCCGCCGAGGGGAGCGCTCCCGAGGCCACCCCGGCCGGGCCGCCGCCCGCCGACGAGGGCCTCGATCCCGCGGCGCTGCCGGATGACCCCGCGGCGCTGCCCGATGACCCCGCGGCGCTGCCCGATGACCCCGCTGCGCTGCCCGACGGCGCGGCCGCGGGGGAGACCCCGGCCGAGCAGGAAGCCGAGGACGAGGCCGGGGCCGACGGCGAGGCGGGGAACCCGGAGGCGACCGAGGGGTCCGCGGCGCAGCCCGCCGCCCCCGCGCAGCCCGCCGCCACCGCGGAACCCACCGAGCCCGCGGAGCCCACCGAGTCGGAGGACACCCCGTTCAGCCGGTTCGGCGCGCACTTCAGCTCGCCGGAGCCGACCGCGGTCGTGGCCCGGCCCCGCCGGCGGGCGACCCGTCCGGCGGGCGCGGCCGAACCGGGCGACCACCCCGCGCCGCCGCCGGTGGCCCCGACCGTGCCGGCGTTCGTCAGCTTCGTCGCGCCGGCCGAGGCCGAGGAGCCCGCGCCCCCGCGCCGGCGCAGCCGCCGCACCCAGGCGGAGTCCCCCGCGGTGGAGGACGAGGACCGCGACGACACCGCGGGCACCGGCGACGCCGAGACCCCGGACACCGACGAGGAGACCCGCGCCCCGCGGTCGCGGCGCAGCCGCTCCCGCCGGCGCTCCGGCGGTGACGAGGCCGGCACCGGCGGCCAGGACGCCGCCGCGGACGACGAGCAGGCCGACGAGGACGACACCGACACCGACGAGGCGGAGGACCGCGACGAGGGCACCTCGGGCGGCAGCCGGCGCCGGCGCCGAGGCCGCCGCGGCCGGGGCCGGGGCCGCAGCGGGGACGACACCGCCGAGGGCGAGGACGCCGACGAGTCCGAGGACGCCGACGAGGACCAGGGCACCGGGTCCGACGACGAGGACGACACCGACACCGACACCGCCGAGGGCGAGGAGGGCGGCTCGAGCACCCGGCGCCGCCGTCGCCGCCGCCGTCGGGGGAGCGCGGAGGAGCGGGCCGAGAGCGGCGAGGAGGAGCGCCCCGAGCGCGCCGGCCGGGACGGGCGGACCACCAGCGACGACGACGTCCGGGGCGTCACCGGCTCCACCCGCCTGGAGGCCAAGCGGCAGCGCCGGCGGGACGGCCGGGACACCGGTCGCCGGCGTGCGCCGATCCTGACCGAGGCCGAGTTCCTCGCCCGCCGCGAGGCCGTGGACCGCAAGATGGTCATCCGCCAGCGCGGCGAGCGCACCCAGATCGCCGTCCTCGAGGACGACGTGCTCGTCGAGCACTACGTCACGCAGGCGCAGGCGACGTCCTTCGCCGGGAACGTCTACCTCGGCCGGGTGCAGAACGTGCTGCCCTCCATGGAGGCGGCCTTCATCGACATCGGCAAGGGCCGCAACGCCGTCCTCTACGCCGGTGAGGTCAACTGGGACGCCGCCGGCCTGTCGGGCAAGCAGCGCTCCATCGAGCAGGCGCTCAAGTCCGGGGACAAGGTCCTCGTGCAGGTCACCAAGGACCCGATCGGCCACAAGGGCGCGCGGCTGACCCAGCAGGTCAACCTCCCCGGCCGGTTCCTGGTCTACGTGCCCGGCGGCTCGATGACCGGCATCAGCCGGAAGCTGCCCGACACCGAGCGGCAGCGGCTCAAGGACATCCTCAAGCGGATCGTCCCCGAGGACGCCGGTGTGATCATCCGGACCGCCGCCGAGGGCGCCTCGGAGGAGGAGCTCACCCGCGACGTCAACCGGCTCAAGGCGCAGTGGGAGGTCATCGAGAAGAAGGCCGAGGCCGCGCAGAACGGGTCCGGCGGGGCGCCGTCGCTGCTGTACGGCGAGCCGGACCTCGCGATCCGCGTCATCCGCGACGTCTTCAACGAGGACTTCAAGGAGCTCGTCGTCCAGGGCGACGACGCCTGGGACACCGTCGAGGCCTACGTCGCGCACGTGTCCCCGGAGCTGTCGGGCCGGCTGACCCGCCACACCGGCGAGGGCGACGTCTTCTCCGCCCTGCGCATCGACGAGCAGCTGGCCAAGGCGCTCGACCGCAAGGTCTGGCTGCCCTCCGGCGGCTCGCTGGTCATCGACCGCACCGAGGCGATGACCGTCGTCGACGTCAACACCGGGAAGTTCACCGGCTCCGGCGGCAACCTCGAGCAGACCGTCACGCGCAACAACATGGAGGCGGCCGAGGAGATCGTCCGCCAGCTCCGGCTGCGCGACATCGGCGGCATCATCGTCATCGACTTCATCGACATGGTGCTGGAGAGCAACCGCGACCTCGTCCTGCGGCGCCTGACCGAGTGCCTGGGCCGCGACCGCACCAAGCACCAGGTCGCCGAGGTCACCTCGCTGGGCCTGGTGCAGATGACCCGCAAGCGGGTCGGTCAGGGCCTGCTCGAGGTCTTCTCCGAGCCGTGCGAGCACTGCCGTGGCCGGGGTGTGCTGGTGCACACCGACCCGGTCGACGAGCGGCGCCGGGGCGGCAACGGCGGCGGCAACGGCCGCCGGGACGCCGGCCGCGGCGGCTCGGCCAAGGAGTCGGGCGGCAAGGAGTCGGGCGGCAAGGACACGGGCGGCAAGGAGTCGGGCGGCAAGGAGTCGGGCGGCAAGGACGCCGGCGGCACGGGCACCGGGACCAAGGACGCGGGCACCCAGGACACCGGCGGCCGCACCGAGGACACCGCGTCGCGTCCGGCGGGGTCGCCCGACGGCGAGGGGGAGGGGCAGCGCTCGGGCGGCCGGCGCAGCCGCGGGCGGCGCAACCGCAGCCAGGCCGGCGAGGAGCGGGCGGCCGAGGACGCCGCGATCGTCTCCAGCGCGACCGAGGAGGCCACGGACGACGCCCCGGCCGACGAGCCGGCGGCTGACGACGTGGTGACCGGCGAGGTGGCGGCCGGCGAGGCGGTGGGGCACGAGGTCACGGCCGACGTCCCGTCGGGGGACGGGGCTACGGCCGACGTCCCGTCGGGGGACGGGGTCACGGCCGACGTCCCGTCGTGGGACGGCGTCCCGGCCGAGGCCGCGGCGCCGGGCGGCCGGCCCGACGCCGGCACCCCCGGGCCGGGTGCCGCACCCGCCACGCGGGCCGACGCGGCGGTGCCGACCGCCGTGCAGGTGGTCGCCCCGCTGCCCCCGGCTCCGGCGGCTGCCGGGGAGGCCGGGGGAGCCGAGGAGGACGACGTCCCGCCCGGCGCCGGGCCCGACGACCCCGGACCGGCCGACGAGCCGACCGAGCGGGCCGAGGACGGCCAGGACGCCCCGGCCGCGGCGGACCCCGCCCCGACCGGGACCCGGCCGCGCCGCCGCCGGGCGGCCAGCCGGCCGGCCGGCCCGCCGGCCTCCTGACGGACCCCGCCGCCCCCACTCCGCGCGAGCTCGCGGTGGGACCCTGCGGCGGGGCCACCGGGGCTCGGGTACGCTGGCCGGGTTGCACCGCCCCGGTGCGGGCACCGGCAGGTGCCGCCGGGAGGCGAGCGCAGCCCGTCCCGCAACCGGCGCTCCCGTGCCGGGGAGCGCGCAGGACACGCCAGAAGCGATCGAGGAGTCAGTGGTGTACGCAGTCGTCAAGGCCGGTGGCCGTCAGCACAAGGTGGCCGTGGGCGACCGGTTCACGGTCAACCGCCTCGCCGGCGAGGCGGGCGACACCGTCACCCTCCCGGCCCTGCTCCTGGTCGACGGGGACACCGTCACCAGCGACGCGCAGGCCCTGGCGGGCGTGACCGTGACCGGCGAGATCGTCGGCCACGGCAAGGGCCCGAAGATCCGCATCCACAAGTTCAAGAACAAGACCGGGTACCACAAGCGCCAGGGGCACCGTCAGCCCCTGACCGACGTGGTCGTCCGCGACATCACGAAGGGCTGACGCCGACATGGCACACAAGAAGGGCGCCTCGTCCTCCCGCAACGGCCGCGACTCCAACGCCCAGCGGCTCGGCGTCAAGCGCTTCGGCGGCCAGGTCGTGAAGGCCGGCGAGATCATCGTCCGGCAGCGCGGCACCCACTTCCACCCGGGCCTGGGTGTCGGCCGCGGTGGCGACGACACGCTGTTCGCCCTGCAGCCGGGCGCGGTGACCTTCGGCACGCGGCGCGGCCGCAAGACCGTCTCGGTCACCGCCGTCGAGGCCTGACAGAGGGGCCCCTGCCCCCGCCGCACGCGAGCTCGCGGCGGGACCCTGGGGGGCCGATGAGCAACGCACGAGCGCACGGGCCGGACCGGCTCGTGCGCTCGTCGCGCGTGACGCAGGAGGAGAGGGGCGGCGGTCCGACCGCCAACTGACATGGCCGCTTTCGTCGACCGGGTCGTCGTCCACGTCAGTGCCGGTAACGGCGGGCACGGCGTCGCGTCGATCCACCGGGAGAAGTTCAAGCCGCTCGGCGGCCCCGACGGGGGCAACGGCGGCAACGGGGGCGACGTCGTGCTCGAGGTCGACCCGAGCGTGCACACCCTCCTGGACTTCCACCACCGGCCCCACCAGAAGGCCGGCAACGGCCGGCCCGGCGAGGGCAGCCACCGAAACGGCGCCCGCGGCGAGGACCGCGTGCTGCGGGTCCCCGCCGGCACGGTGGTCAGCACCCCCGACGGCGAGGTGATCGCCGACCTGGTCGGCGCCGGCACCCGCGTCGTGCTCGCCCGCGGCGGCCGCGGCGGCCTCGGCAACGCCGCGCTGGCCAACTCCCGCCGCAAGGCGCCCGGCTTCGCGCTGCTCGGCGAGCCCGGCGAGGCCCTCGACGCCGTCATCGAGCTCAAGAGCATCGCCGACGTCGGCCTCGTCGGGTTCCCCTCGGCCGGCAAGTCCTCGCTGATCGCGGCCATGTCCGCGGCGCGGCCGAAGATCGCCGACTACCCGTTCACCACGCTGGTGCCCAACCTCGGCGTGGTCCGCGCCGGCGACACGACGTTCACCATGGCCGACGTCCCCGGCCTCATCCCCGGGGCGTCCCAGGGCAAGGGGCTGGGCCTGGAGTTCCTCCGCCACATCGAGCGCTGCGCCGTGCTGGTGCACGTCGTCGACATGGCCACTCCCGAGCCCGGCCGCGACCCGGAGAGCGACATCGAGGCGCTGCAGCACGAGCTGGCCCAGTACCGGGCCGACCTGGTGGAGCGGCTGCGGGTCGCCGTCCTCAACAAGGTCGACGTGCCCGACGGCCGGGAGCTGGTCGACCTGGTCCGCGGCTCGATCGAGGAACGCGGGCTCGCCGTCTTCCCGGTCAGCGCCGCCACCGGGGAGGGGCTGCGCGAGCTCGGCTTCGCGCTCGCCGCGGCGGTCGAGGAGCACCGCGCCGCCCTCCCCGAGCCGGAGCCGGCGCGGATCACCCTGCGGCCGCGCGCGGTCGACGACAGCGGGTTCACCGTCACCCGGGACGACGACGGCGGCTTCCTCGTCCGCGGCGTGAAGCCGGAGCGCTGGGTGCGGCAGACCGACTTCAGCAACGACGAGGCGGTCGGCTTCCTCGCCGACCGGCTCAACCGCCTCGGGGTCGAGGAGGCCCTGGCCGAGGCCGGGGCGGTCGAGGGGGACGCGGTGACCATCGGCGACGTCACCTTCGACTTCGTGCCGACCCTGCCGGCGGGCACCCTGTCGGCCGAGGAGGCCGCCGGGCTCGGCGGCCGCGGGACCGACACCCGCCTGGAGTCCGCGCACCGGGTGCGGGCCGAGGAGCGGCTGGCGGCCAAGCGCGCCCGCCGGGTGCCCTACGAGCTGACCGACACCTGGTCGGACGAGGACCTGCCCGACGAGGACGGCGAGGCGTGAGCGTCCGCCCGGAGATCGCCGCCGCCCGCCGGGTCGTCGTCAAGGTCGGCTCGTCGTCGCTGACCACGCTGCCCGGCGGCCTCGACCGGGCCCGGCTGGCGGGGCTGGTCGACGTCCTCGGCGCGCAGCGGGCCGCCGGCCGCGAGGTCGTCCTCGTCTCCTCCGGCGCCATCGCCGCCGGGCTGGCGCCCCTCGGCATCGACGGCCGGCCCCGCGACCTGGCCACCGCGCAGGCCGCCGCCAGCGTCGGGCAGCTGCGCCTGGTGCAGACCTACGCCGACGCCTTCGCCCGGCACGGGGTCACGGTGGGCCAGGTGCTCCTGACCGCCGACGACCTGACCCGCCGCAGCCACTACCGCAACGCGCACCGGACCGTGGAGCGGCTGCTCACCCTCGGCGTGCTGCCGATCGTCAACGAGAACGACACGGTCGCCACCGAGGAGATCCGCTTCGGTGACAACGACCGGCTGGCCGCGCTGGTGGCGCACGTCGCGCAGGCCGACGCGCTGCTGCTGCTCTCCGACGTCGACGGGGTCTACGACGGCGACCCGCGCACCGGCCCCGCCCGGCTGCTCGACACCGTGCACGACCCCGACGACCTCGCCACGGTCACCCTCGGGTCGGCGCGCCGCAACGGGGTCGGGACCGGTGGGATGGCCACCAAGGTCGAGGCCGCGCTCATCGCCGCGCACGCCGGCGTGCCCGTCGTCGTCACCTCCACCGCGCAGGCGGCCGCCGCGCTGGCGGGGGAGCGGGTCGGCACGCTGTTCGCCGTGGCCGGCCGCCGTCCCGGCGCCCGGCAGTTCTGGCTGCGCTACGCCAGCCGCCCGCGGGGCCGGCTGCTGCTCGACGAGGGCGCCGTGCGCGCGCTGCGCGAGCGCGGCGCCTCGTTGCTGGCCGCCGGCATCACCGGGGCGACCGGGGAGTTCCTCGCCGACGACCCCGTGGAGCTCGTCGGGCCCGACGGCGTGGTCGTGGCCCGCGGGCTCGTCGCCTACGACGCCCGGGAGATGCCCGCGCTGTTCGGCCGCAAGACCGGCGAGCTCGACCCCGAGTACCGCCGCGAGGTGGTGCACCGCGACGAGATGGTCCTCGTCGGGCGGCGCACCCGCGGCTGAGAGACTGCGCGGCGTGACAGTCCGCCCCATCCGAGAGCTCGGCGACCCGGTCCTGCGCACCCCGGCCGACGAGGTGCGCTCGTTCGACAAGGAACTCGCCGCGCTGGTCCGCGACCTCGAGGAGACGGTCGACCACCCCGGGCGGGCCGGCGTCGCCGCTCCGCAGATCGGCGTCGGGCTGCGCGCGTTCTCCTACAACGTCGACGGGCGCATCGGCCACGTCGTCAACCCGCGGATCGTCGAGCTGTCCCAGGAGACCCAGGACGGCGACGAGGGCTGCCTGTCCATCCCCGGCATCTGGGCGCCGACCGTGCGCGCGATGCACGCGGTGGTCGAGGGCTTCGACGTCCACGGCGAGCCGATCCGGGTCGAGGGCAGCGGCCTCATGGCGCGGGCGCTGCAGCACGAGGTCGACCACCTCGACGGGAAGGTCTTCCTCGACCGGCTGACCGGCGACGCCCGGAAGGCCGCGCTGCGCGCGCTGCGCGAGCGGGCCTGACCGGCGCGGCGACGACGTCTCGGGCGGGTCGCCCCCGGAGCCGGGCCCCTACGGTGGGGCGGTGACCGATCTCGCCGCCCGCGCCCGCACCCTCGCCGACCTGCACGCCGCGCCCGGCATCCTGGTGCTGGCCAACGTCTGGGACGTCGTCTCCGCCCGGGTCGTCGCCGCCACCGAGGGGGTCCGCGCCCTGGCCACCGCCAGCCACGGCATCGCCGCGACCTTCGGCTACGAGGACGGCGAGAACATCCCGCTCGACCTGCACCTGGACATGGTCCGGCGGATCACCGCCGCCGTGGACCTACCGGTGAGCATGGACATGGAGGCCGGCTACGGGGACGCGGGGGAGACCGCCCGCCGGGCCATCGGGGCCGGCGTCGTGGGCGGCAACCTCGAGGACCAGATGAGGCCCCTCGACGACGCGGTGGCCGCCGTCGAGGGGGTGCTGCGCGCCGGCCGGGACGCCGGGATCGACTTCGTGCTCAACGCCCGCACCGACGCCGTCCTCCGCGCGCAGGGCGACCGGCAGCAGGCGCTGGCCGAGGCGGTGCGCCGCGGGCAGGCGTTCCTGGCGGCCGGGGCCCCGGTCGTCTTCGTCCCCGGTGTGGTCGCCCGGGAGGAGATCGAGACCCTGGTCGAGGGGCTGGGGCGCGGGAAGCTGAGCCTGATCAGCGTGCCGGGCGCCTCGCTGCCGGCCCGCGAGATGCAGGACCTCGGCGTCGCCCGGGTCTCGACCGGCCCGTTCACCCAGCGGGTCGCCCTCACCGCCCTGCAGGACGCCGCCGCCGAGGTGGTGCGCGGCGGCACCCTGCCGGCCGGTACTCGCACGCTCAACTGAGCTCGAGCCGGGTTGGCCAGGTCGACCTGGCCAGCCTGGCCGGCAGGCCTTACCGTGGCTGCATGACGTACGTCAACGTCCAGGAGGCCAAGACGCGGCTGTCCCAGCTGCTCGCCGCCGCAGAGCGCGGCGAGGAGGTCGTGATCGCACGCGGCGGCCGCCCGGTGGTGCGGCTCGTGCCGGTCGACGAGCCCGCACCCCGGCCCGTCGGCTTCGTGGTGGGCTCCGTCCCCGAGTCCTTCTTCGAGCCGCTGCCGGAGGACGAACTGGCCCGGTGGGGGTGACCTCGCTCCTCCTCGACACCCACGCCCTGCTGTGGGTGCTGCTGGAGCCGAGACGCATCCCCACGACGACCCTTGCGTCCCTCCGGGCGTCGGGGACCGCCGTGTACGTGTCCGCGGCCAGCGCCTGGGAGATCGCCACGAAGCACAGGCTCGGCAAGCTGCAGGGCGCGGGCGCCGTGGTGAGCGGGTACCGGGAGCACCTCGCCAGGCTCCGCGCGGAGGAGCTCCCCATCACCGGACCGCACGCGCTGACCGCCGGCACCCTGCAGTGGGACCACCGTGACCCGTTCGACCGGGTGATCGTCGCCCAGGCGGTGCTGGAGTCCCTGCCCGTCGTGACCGGTGATGCTGCGCTCCGGGATTTCCCGGCCATCCGCACGGTCTGGTGACCCCTGGATCAGGAACCCGGGCGGGGAGGTGACCGGCTTCGCCCGCCCTGCACGCGTGAGCCCGCTACCGGCGGGTAGCCCCCCGGGGGACGACGACGTCACGAGGGGTGGGCGCATGTCCGAGCTGCTGACCGGGGACTTCTTCGGCTACGAGTCGCTGCTGGCCGAGGACGAGCGCAAGGAGCTGCAGGCACTGCGGGACTTCCTCGAGACCGAGGTCCGGCCCCGGGTCAACGCGGCGTGGGCGGCCGCCGAGTTCCCGATGGACCTGATCCCGCGCTTCGCCGAGGTCGGCGCGGTCGGCCGGGGCTACGAGTGGGACGGCCGGCCGGCGACCTCCCGGCTCTACAACGGCTTCCAGGCCCTGGAGCTCTCCCGGGTCGACCCGTCGATGGCGACCTTCCTGGGCGTGCACAACGGCCTGGCGATGGGGTCCGTCGTGATCCTGGGCTCGGAGGAGCAGCGGCAGCGCTGGCTCCCGGCGATGATGCGCCTGGAGGCCGTCGGCGCCTTCGCGCTGACCGAGCCCGAGGGCGGGTCCGACGTGGCCCGTGGCCTGCGCACCACCGCCCGCCGGGAGGGTGACGAGTGGGTGCTCGACGGCGCCAAGCGGTGGATCGGCAACGGCACCTTCGCCGACCACGTCGTCGTCTTCGCCCGGGACGTGGCCGACGACCAGGTCAAGACCTTCGTCGTCGACAAGGGCACCCCGGGCTTCACCGCCACCAAGATCGAGGACAAGTTCGCCCTGCGCACGGTGCAGAACGCCGACCTCACCTTCACCGGGTGCCGCATCCCCGCGGAGAACAAGCTCGAGGGCGGCAACTCCTTCCGCGACGTCAACAAGGTGCTCAAGGTGACCCGCGGCGGGGTCGCGTGGTCCGGCGTCGGCTGCCAGATGGGCGCCTACGAGGCCGCGCTCCGGTACGCCGGCGAGCGCGAGCAGTTCGGCCGGCCGATCGGCGGCTTCCAGCTGGTGCAGGACCTCCTGGCGCGCATGCTCGGCAACGTCACCGCGTCGCTGGGCATGGTGGTCCGCGTCGCCCAGCTGCAGGAGGCCGGGGACCTGCGCGACGACCAGGCGGCGCTGGCCAAGAGCTACGTGACCACCCGCGGCCGGGAGACCGTGGCCATGGCGCGCGAGGTGTTCGGCGGCAACGGGATCGTCCTGGACAACGACGTCATCCGGTACTTCGCCGACGCCGAGGCGCTGTACTCGTACGAGGGCACCCGGGAGATCAACACCCTCATCGTGGGCCGGTCGGTGACCGGGCACAGCGCCTTCGTCTGACCGTGCCGCCCGGCGCCGGCTCCGCCCCGGTCAGAGGGCCAGCCCCGAGCCGGGCAGGACGAGGCCGCGGACCTCGAACTCCGTACCCGGCGGCGGGCCGGGTGGGACCTCCGCGCCGACCTCGGCGAGGACCGGGCCGACCACCTCGGCCTCGTAGCGGTCGTGGGCCTGCCTCGACTCCCAGACCTCGACCACCTGGAAACCTTCGTCGGTCGCGCGGGCGAGGTGCACGAGCAGCCCGTGGACGGTCCCGCCGGTCCGGCGGAGCAGCTCGGCGTGCACGGCGTCGTACACCTCGGCCGGCGCCGGGACGTCGACGACCAGGCCCCAGGTCACCGGGGGCTCCCCAGCGCGTCGCCGGGCCGGCGCGCGGACAGGTGGGCCGCCCCCTCGCCGGAGAGCCGGTCGACGGCCGCCCTCCGGCCGGTGAGGAGCAGCAGCAGCGCGCCCATCGGGCCCTCGACCGGGGCGCCGGTGCCGACGGCCCAGTCGGTGTCGGTGGCGACCAGCCGCAGCCCGGCCAGCCGGCGCCGGGCGTGGAAGGGGAAGCCGGTGTCCCAGACCCGGGTGCCGGCGGCCGCCGCTGCGGCCGGCGGCACGGGGCGGTCCCGGTCCAGCGGGACGGCGATGTCCTGGCCGTGCACCAGGACGTCGATGAGCGGCTCCATCGGGGTGATGAACGGGGCGGTGCGCCGGGAGCCGACCATCTCCCGCAGCCGCCGGGCACACTCCGCGGGCGGCAGCGGGCCGGCACGCAACGCCGAGTCCCGGATCATCCGGTCGAAGTTGCCGCGGGCGCGGACGGCGGCGACGAGGGCCTTCCCGAGCCCCATGTGCGCCTGGGTGAGGTGGACGGCGACGTCGACCACCCGCCAGCCCTCGCACAGGGACGGGGTCTCCCCCTCCTCGGCCGTCAGGCCCTCCAGCAGGTCCGCCAGGCCGGCCCGCTCCGCGTCGATGGCGCGCCACACGTCGTCGAGGTCCACGGCAACCCCCAGTTGGTACGATGGTCTGACCATTCAGTCAGATCGTCTGACGACCGTCAAGGGGGACCGTGAGCGCGGACCGGCAGAACCTCGGCCTGCTGTGCTTCTACCCGCACCGTGCCATGGAGGTGCGGCTGCTCGCCGCGCTGGCGGAGGAGGGGTACGGCGACATCACGCTCGCGCAGGGCCGGATCGCCGCCCGCATCGGCCCCGGCGGCACCCGCCTGACCGACCTCGCCGCCCAGGCGCTGGTCACCAAGCAGACCACCGGCCACCTGGTCGACCAGCTGGAGCGGGCCGGCTACGTGCGGCGGCTGCCCGACCCCACCGACGCCCGCGCCCGCCTGGTCGTCATTGCCGAGCGGGGGGAGGCGGTGGTCGCCGTCGCCCGGCGGGTGGAGGCCGAGGTGGAGGCGGAGTGGACCGCCCACCTCGGTGAGGAGGACGCCGCCCGGCTGCGGGAGATCCTGACCCGGCTGCGGGAGGTCACCGACCCCTGGCGCTGAGGGGTCCGCCTCGGCCGGCCGCGGCGCAGGCCGGGCAGGTGCCGAAGACCTCCACCTGGTGCGCCACGTCGGCGAAGCCGTGTTCGGCGGCGACCCGGGCGGCCCAGCGCTCGACAGGTGGGTCGGCCACCTCGACGGTGCGCCCGCACCCGCGGCAGACGAGGTGGTGGTGGTGCACCGGGGAGCAGCGCCGGTAGGAGGCCTCGCCCTCCGGGCTGCGCAGCACGTCGACCTGGCCGTCGTCCACCAGGGCCTGCAACGCCCGGTAGACCGTCGCCAGGCCGACGGCGTCCCCCCGCTCGCGCAGCAGGGCGTGCAGGTCCTGCGCGCTGCGGAAGCCGTCGAGGTCGTCCAGGAGGGCGAGCACCGCGCTGCGCTGGCGCGTCTGCCGGCGAGGGGTCTCCGGTGCCGGCGTGCTCACGGTCGTCCTCCCTGCCCGGCGCGCGCGCCGTGCTCGTCGTAGTGGACCCCCGCGCCGGTCCGGTGCGGGGCGTGCAGGTGCCCGTCGTGGTCGTAGTCCACGTGGTCGCCGTGCGGGACCGCCGGGTGCCCGCACCCGGCACCGTGCTCGTGCGGGTGGGCCGCGTGGACGTCGACCCTACGCCGGTGCCGGCGGCGGGCCGTCGTCTCGCGGGCGGCCACGGTCGCGGAGACGAGCAGGAACAGCGCGATGGCCAGCAGCACGATCGTGCCGCCCGACGGGGTTCCGGCGTAGTAGGAGGCGCTGGTGCCCGAGACGCTCACCACGAGGCCGATGCCGCAGGCGAGCAGGAGCGTCTGCCGGAAGCTGCGCCCGACCAGCTGCGCCACGGCGCTGGGCAGGATCATCAGGGCGCTGATCAGCAGCAGCCCGACCACCCGCATGGACAGCACCACCGTGGACGCGACGAGCGCGGCGAGCACGACGTTGAGCGGGAGCACCGGCAGCCCGACGGCCCGGGCGTACTCCTCGTCGTCGCTGACCGCGTACAGCCGCTGCCCGAGCAGCCAGACGACGGCGACCACGACGGCGGCGATGACGGCGAACACGGCGACGTCGGTGGCGCTGGTGGTGGTGATCGCGCCGAAGAGGTAGGCGTCGAGGTTGGTCGCCCGGCCCCGGGGCGCGAGGCTGAGCAGGACGACGCCGCCGGCGATCCCGCCGTAGAAGAGGGCGGCGAGGGCGACGTCCCCGCTGGTGCGGCCGCGGGCGCGGATGAGCTCGATCAGGACCGCGCCGAGGACGGCGGCCACGAGCGCGGTCCCGACCGGCGCCGTCGCCGTCAGGACGCCCACCGCGACGCCGGTGAGGGCGACGTGGCCCAGGCCGTCGCCGAGCAGCGAGAGCCGCCGCTGCACGAGGAAGACACCGACCGCGGGGGCCACCAGGCCCACCATCAGGGAGGCGAGCAGCGCCCGCTGCATGAAGCCGTACTCGAGCAGCTCCACGTCACAGCCCCCTGTCCGTCGTCACGCGCAACTGGTCGACCCGGTACCCGGTGGGGGCGTCCTCCGCGGGGTGGTGGCAGTCGCCGCGCGGCGGGCCCGCCGCGGCCAGGGGGCCGTCGTAGTCGATCCGCCCGTGGTCGACGACCACGGCGCGGGTGAGCACCCCGGCGAGCGGGCCGCTCTCGTGGGTGACGACGAGCAGCGTCGTCCCCGCGGCGGACACGCCGGCGAGCACCCCCGCCAGCGCCTCCTGGCTGGCGGCGTCCACCCCCGCCGTGGGCTCGTCCATGACCAGCAGGTCCGGTCGGGCGGCCAGGGCGCGGGCCACGAGCACCCGGCGCTGCTGCCCGCCCGAGAGCGAGGCGACCGGGTCGTGGATGCGGTCGGCCAGGCCGACGGCGGCGACCGCCTCGGCCACCGCGGCCCGGTCGGCCCGCGCCAGCCGCCGGACCAGCCCGAGCCGGGGCAGCCGGCCCACGCTGACCACCTCGCGCACCGTCGCCGGCACCGCGCCGCTGACGGTGTGCCGCTGCGGCACGTAGCCGACCCGGCCGCGCTCGCGCAGCCGGCCGACCGGCGCGCCGAGCACCTCGACCGTCCCGTCCAGCACGGTGGCGAGGCCGAGCAGCCCGCGGGCCAGCGTCGTCTTGCCCGAACCGTTGGAGCCCAGGACGGCGACGGCCTCACCGTGCCGCACGGTCAGGTCGGCGCCGCACACGATCGGCACGTCGCCGTAGCCGATGGTGGCGCGCCGGAGCCGGACGGCGACGTCGTCGCGGTCCGGCTCCGGGCGTGGGGTGGTGCTCACGAGCAGGACTGCCCCTCCTGCAAGGTGGCGAGGTTGGCGCGCATGACCTCGAGGTAGTCCTCCCCGGCCGACTCGTCGGTCAACCCCTCCAGCGGGTCCAGGACGGCGGTCTCGACGCCGGCCTCCGCCGCGACCGTCTCGGCGACGGCCGGGTCGACGAGGGTCTCGGTGTACACCGTGGTCACCCCGCGCTCCTGCACCAGCTCGGTGATCTCGGCCAGCTGGCCCGGGCTCGGCTCCTGGCTCGGGCTGAGCCCGCTGATGCCGACCACCTCGAGACCGTAGCGGTCGGCGAGGTAACCGAAGGCGTCGTGGGAGGTGACCAGGGTGTCCACCGCGCAGCCGCCGAGGCCCTCCTGCATCTCGGCGTCCAGCGCCTCCAGGTCGGCGCGCAGCGCCGCCGCGTTCTCCTCGTAGGTCGCGGCGCCGTCGGGGTCGAGCTCGGCGAGCCGGTCGGCCAGGGCGTCGCCGACGTCGGCCAGCCGGGTCGGGTCCAGCCAGAAGTGCGGGTCGGCGGCCTCCTCGCCCCCGGCCTGCTCCTCCTCGGCGTGCTCCTCGCCCTCCTGCCCGTGGTCGTGGGCCTCGGTGGTCAGCGAGAGCTCGGCGGCCCGGCCGGCGTCCCAGGCCGAGCCGGAGGCCTCCGACTGCGCCGCCTCGTCCAGCGCGGCCTGGAAGCCCTCCAGGTAGACGAAGAGGTCGGCGTCGCTGACCGCGCCGACGTCCTGCGGGGTGAGCTCCAGGTCGTGCGGCTCGGCCCCCGGCGGCGTCAGTGAGGTCACCTCGACGCGCTCGCCCCCGACCCGCTCCGCGGCCCACTCCAGCGGGTAGAAGCCGGCCACCACGTCCAGGCCGCCCCCGCTCCCGCCGCCGGCGGACGCCGCGTCGCCGTCGGACCCCCCGCACCCGCTCAGCGCCAGCGCGGCGGCCGATGCAGCCGCCACCGCGGCCGTCCACGTCTTCGCATTCATGAGAATCATTCTCGCACGGGTCGCGGTGCAGGTGGAGGCCGGTGCCGGAGGCGCCCGCGCGTACCCTCGCGGTGTGTCCGACGTCTCCGGCCTGCCGCTGATCGGGGCCGCCGCGCTGCGTGCCCGCACCGCCGCACGGGTGCTGCGCACCCTGCCCACCGACACCAAGGACGCCGCGCTGCGGGCGATGGCCGACGCGCTGGTCGAGCGCGCCGACGAGGTGCTGACCGCCAACGCCGCGGACGTCGAGGCCGCGGCCGCCGACGGCACCCCGGCCGCGATCCTGGACCGGCTCCGGCTCGACGCCGGGCGGATCGCCGGGGTGGCCGACGCGCTGCGCCAGCTGGTCGCCCTGCCCGACCCGGTCGGCGACGTCGTCCGCGGCTCGACGCTGCCCAACGGGCTGCAGCTGCGCCAGGTGCGGGTCCCGCTCGGCGTGGTCGGCATCGTCTACGAGGCCCGGCCCAACGTCACCGTCGACGCCGCCGGGCTGTGCCTCAAGAGCGGCAACGCGGCCCTGCTGCGCGGCTCCGCCTCCGCCTTCCGCACCAACACCGCCCTCGTCGCCGTGCTCACCGAGGCGGCCGAGAAGGCGGGGCTGCCGGCCGGGTCGATCGAGCTGCTGCCCGCCGACCGCGCCTCGGTCGGGGAGCTGCTCGGCGCCCGCGGGTTCGTCGACGTCGTCATCCCGCGCGGCGGGGCCTCGCTCATCCAGCGGGTGGTGCGCGAGGCGCGGGTCCCGGTGATCGAGACCGGCGAGGGCAACTGCCACGTCTACGTCGACGCCTCGGCCGACCCCGCGATGGCCGAGGCGATCGTGCTCAACGCCAAGACGCACCGGGTGAGCGTCTGCAACTCCGCCGAGACGCTGCTCGTCCACCGCGACGCGCCGTTCCTGCCGCGGCTGCTGTCGGCCCTGGTCGACGCCGGGGTCACGCTGCACGGGGACGTCGCCGCGCAGGCCGCCCACGACGCCGTCGTCCCCGCGACCGACGAGGACTGGGCCACCGAGTACCTGTCGATGGACATGGCGGTGCGGGTCGTCGACGACCTGCCGCAGGCACTCGACCACATCGCGCGGTGGGGGAGCGGGCACTCCGAGGCGATCGTGGCCGACTCGGCCCGCGCGATCGCGGAGTTCACCGCCGGCGTCGACGCCGCGGCGGTCCTGGTGAACGCCTCGACCCGGTTCACCGACGGCGGCGAGTTCGGCTTCGGCGCCGAGATCGGCATCTCCACCCAGAAGCTGCACGCCCGCGGTCCGCTCGGCCTGCCGGAGCTGACCTCCACCACCTACGTCGTCACCGGGAGCGGCCATGTGCGCTAGCCGCGGCCGGCCCTCGGCCACCGGGCGCACCCGCCGCTGACGCACCCCGCCGTCCCGATCGGAGCCGCATGCCCCGCCCCCCGTCGCAGTCCCCGCAGTTCTCCTCGGTCGCCGACGTCGGCAAGCGGCTGTCCACGGCCGGTTACCTGCCCGACGCGCAGATCGCCACGACGGTCTTCCTCGCCGACCGGCTGGGCAAGCCGCTGCTGGTGGAGGGGCCGGCCGGTACCGGCAAGACCGAGCTGGCCAAGGCGCTGGCCGCGGCGACCGGGTCGGAGCTGATCCGGCTGCAGTGCTACGAGGGCCTCGACGAGGCCCGGGCGCTGTACGAGTGGAACTACAAGAAGCAGCTGCTGCGGATCCAGGCGGCGCAGGGTGACGGGGGCGCCGACTGGGGCACCGTCCACGACGACATCTTCGGCGAGGAGTTCCTGCTCTCCCGGCCGCTGCTGACCGCGATCCGGCGGACCGAGCCGACCGTGCTGCTGGTCGACGAGACCGACAAGGCCGACGTCGAGGTCGAGGGGCTGCTGCTGGAGGTGCTGAGCGACTTCCAGGTCACCATCCCCGAGCTCGGCACGGTGACCGCGACCCGGCGGCCCATGGTGGTGCTCACCTCGAACGCCACCCGGGAGCTGTCCGAGGCGCTCAAGCGGCGCTGCCTCTACCTGGCGCTGGACTACCCCTCGGCCGAGCGGGAGCGCGAGATCGTGCTCTCCCGGGTGCCCGACCTCGCCGCGGGGCTGGCCGAGCAGCTCGTGCGCACCATCCGCGCGCTGCGGGCCCTGGAGCTGAAGAAGTCGCCGTCGATCTCCGAGACGCTCGACTGGGCGCAGACGCTGCTGGAGCTGGGCCTGGACACCCTGGACGAGGCGGCGGTCCGCTCGACGCTCGGCGTGGTTCTCAAGCACGCCAGCGACCAGGAGCGGGCCGCGGCCGAGCTGCGGCTGAACTGATGGCCGCCGCAGCGTCGCCCGCCGCGTCCCCCGCTGCGTCGCCGGCGCCGGAGCCCGGCGGGCTCGCCGGTCACCTCGACGGGTTCGTCCGCGCGGTGCGCGAGGCCGGCATCCCGGTCGGGATCAGCCAGGCCGTCGACGCCGCGGAGATCCTCACCGCCGTCGACCTGCTCGACCGCGAGCAGCTGCGCCACGGGCTGGCCGCGGTCCTGCTGCAGCGGGCCGCCCAGCGACCGGCCTACGACGTCCTCTTCGACCTCTGGTGGCCGCTGGGCGACCGGCCCGACGTGCCGCCGGGCGAGGAGGACGCGGAGGCCGGTGCGGCGGGGGAGTCCACGCTCGACGTCCCGGACGGCGCCGACCTCGCCGAGCTGATGCGCGCCGAGCTGGCCCGGCTGCTGCTCGACGGGGACGAGGAGGCGCTGCGCCGGTTCGCCCGGCTGGTCGTCGACCAGCTGGGCCGGGCCACCCCGTCGCCGTCGGGCCAGTCGTTCTTCAGCTACCGGGTGATGCGCGCGCTGTCGCCGGACACCCTGGTCGCGCAGCTGCTGGCCGGCCTGCTCGGCGACGGCGAGCGCGGCGGGCTGGCCGAGCAGGTGGCCCGCCAGACGGTGCGCGAGCGGCTGGCGGCCTTCCGGGCCGCGGTGGAGGCCGAGGTCCGGCGGCGGACGGCGGCCGAGCGCGGCCGCGACCGGGTCGCTGCGAACGCCGTCCGCCCGCTGGCCGACCAGGTCGACTTCCTGCGCGCCCAGGCCGCCGACCTCGCCGAGCTGCGCCGCACCGTGGCCCCGCTGGCGCGGCGGCTGGCGGTGCGGCTCTCGGCGCGCCGGCGGATGGGGCGGGAGGGCCGGCTGGACTTCCGGCGCACCGTGCGCGCCTCGCTGGGCACCGGCGGCGTCCCGGTCGTGACCCACCACCGGCCGCGGAAGGTGCACAAGCCCGAGCTGGTGGTGCTCTGCGACGTCAGCGGCTCGGTGGCCGGGTTCAGCCACTTCACGCTGATGCTCACGCAGGCGCTGCGCGAGCACTTCTCCGGGGTGCGGGCCTTCGCCTTCGTCGACACCACCGACGAGGTCACCCGGTTCTTCCGCCCCGGGGCCGACGTGGCCGACGCGGTGCAGCGGATCGGCCGGGAGGCCGCCGTCGTGGGCTTCGACGGGCACAGCGACTACGGGACCGCGTTCGAGGTCTTCGCCGACCGGTGGCCCACCGCCGTCGGCCCCAAGACCTCGCTGCTGGTGCTCGGCGACGGGCGGACCAACTACCGCCAGCCCGGCCTGCCCGTGCTCGGCGACCTGGTGCAGCGGGCCCGCACGGCGCACTGGCTCAACCCGGAGCCGCGCCGGCTGTGGGGGAGCGGTGACTCGGCGGCCGACCGCTACGGCGAGGTGGTCGACATGGTCGAGTGCCGCAACGCCGCCCAGCTCGCCGACTTCGTCACGACGCTGTAGCCGGTCGACCACCGGGGTCCCGCCGCATGCTGCCCGCCCCCGGCGGGGGACGGCCGGGCCCGGGCCCGGCCGCCCGGTCGGCGACCGGCGGATACGCTCGATCGGTGACAGGACGGCGGGTCGGGGTGATGGGTGGGACGTTCGACCCGGTCCACCACGGGCACCTGGTGGCGGCCAGCGAGGTCGCCAGCCTGTTCGGGCTGGACGAGGTCGTCTTCGTGCCCACGGGGCAGCCGTGGCAGAAGAGCGACCGCGAGGTCAGCCCGGCGGAGGACCGGTACCTGATGACGGTGATCGCCACGGCCTCCAACCCCCGCTTCTCGGTCAGCCGGGTCGACATCGACCGCGGTGGCCCCACCTACACCATCGACACCCTCACCGACCTGCAGCGGCAGCGCCCGGACGACGAGCTGTTCTTCATCACCGGCGCGGACGCGCTCTCCCAGATCCTCAGCTGGCGGGACAGCGACCGGTGCTTCTCGCTGGCCCACTTCATCGGTGTCACCCGGCCGGGGTTCGACCTCGGCGACTCCCACCTGCCGGAGGGGACGGTGAGCCTGGTGGAGGTGCCCGCGCTGTCGATCAGCTCCAGCGACTGCCGGGACCGGGTCGGGCGCGGCATGCCGGTCTGGTACCTGGTCCCCGACGGCGTCGTCCAGTACATCGAGAAGCGCGGGCTCTACCGCAGGGCCGCCGGCCCACGGCCCCTGCCCGAGGGCCGGCCCGCAGGACCCGCCGACGGCGCGGGTGCCGGGGCCCGGCCCTACGACCGGCCGCCGGCCGGCAACGGCCCGGTCGCAGACCCGCCGTCCCCCGATCTCCAGGAGGTACCCCGATGACCGCCTCGGCCGAGGCGCGCGAGACCGCCCTGCTGGCCGCGCAGGCCGCCAGCGACAAGCTGGCCACGGACGTGTCGATCGTCGACGTCAGCGACCGCCTGGCCATCACCGACGCCTTCGTCCTGGCCTCGGCCCCCAACGAGCGGCAGGTGCAGGCGATCGTCGACGAGGTGGAGGACCGGCTGCGCGCCCACGGCGTGAAGCCCGTGCGGCGCGAGGGCGTCGCCGAGGCCCGCTGGGTGCTCCTGGACTTCGTCGACGTGGTGGTGCACGTCCAGCACACCGAGGAGCGGGCCTACTACGCGCTCGAGCGGTTGTGGAAGGACTGCCCGACCATCCCCTTCGTGGACGCCTCCGCTCCGGACGGCGGTGCGAGCGCCACCACATCACCCGCCACCACACCGCCCGCCACCACACCGCCCGCCACCACCTCACCCGCGGGCACCCTGTCCGCCGACGACGTCGACCCCGGCAGCGCCGACCCCACCCCCCTCGCCCCGGAGCCCACCGCGTCCGGGGGCGGCGACGGTCCCGGGGCCGCCCCGGGCCCGGAGGCGGCCGGCCGGTGACACCGCTGCCCGTCCCGCGGCTGCTGGTCTGGCGGCACGGGCGCACCGAGTGGAACGCGACCGGCCGGTTCCAGGGCCAGCTCGACCCGCCGCTGGACGCGCAGGGACGGCGCCAGGCCGCCGCCGCGGCCGCGCACCTGGCCGCCGACGGGCTCCCCGCGGACGCGACCGTGGTGGTCTCCAGCGACCTGGACCGGGCGCGGTCGACCGCCACCGCCCTCACCGAGGCGCTCGGTGTCCCGTTGCGGCTCGACCCCCGGCTGCGCGAGCACGGGATGGGCTCGTGGGAGGGCCTCACCCGGCAGGAGGTCGCCGACCGGTACCCCGAGCAGTACGCCGACTGGCTCGCCGGGCACCCGGTGCGCGGGCGCGGCGGGGAGGACGTCGCCGAGGTCCCGCGCCGTGCGCTCGCCGCGCTGCGCGACCTGCCCGAGGCCCAGGTCGCGGTGGTCGTGACCCACGGCGGGACGGCGGCCCGGCTGATGGAGGCGCTCCTGGGGCTGGGCCCCGAGCACCGCAGGCTGTTCGGCCCCCTGGCCAACTGCGCCTGGAGCGAGCTGGCCTTCCAGAGCGAGCGGTGGCGACTGCTGCGGCACAACACGGCCGCCCCGCCCCTGCCCGACCCGGCACCGGGGGGAACGCCCGGACGCGGGCCGCTGCAGGCCGGCGCGAGCCCGGAGGAGGGCGCCGCCGGCGCCGTCCAGGACGCCGACGCGGTCACCTGAGCTCCCCGCCGACGGGTCGGCCACCCCGCCGGGGGGTCCCTGCGGCCCGGCCGGATCCGAGGGGGTCGCGCACGGGCTAGCCTCGGCCGGTGTCTGTCGCCGTGGTCACCGACTCCACGGCCTACCTGCCCGCCGAGCTGGTCGCCGCGCACGCCATCGAGGTGGTGCCGCTGTACGTCGTGACCACCGGCCGGTCCGGCCGCGAGGGCGAGGACATCGGGCCCGCCGACGTGGCGCGGGCACTGACCACCCGCGGGCAGCAGGTCTCGACCTCCCGGCCGACGCCGGGGGACTTCGTCGCCGCCTACCGGCGCCGGCTGGCCGCCGGTGCCGACCGCATCGTCTCGGTGCACCTGTCGGCCGATCTCTCCGGGACCGTCAACGCGGCTCGGCTGGCCGCGGCCCAGGTCGGCGAGCACGTGGTCACGGTCGTCGACTCCCGCTCGGCCGCGATGGGCAACGGGTTCGCGGTGCTCGCCGCGGCCCGGGTGGCCGCCTCCGGGGGCACGGCCGAGGAGGTCGCCGCCGCGGCCCGGGACACCGCCGCCCGCACCCGCACCTTCTTCGTCGTCGACACCCTCGAGCACCTGCGCCGGGGCGGGCGGATCGGCTCCGCCGCCTCCATGATCGGCACCGCGCTCGCCATGAAGCCGCTCCTGCACGTCGTCGACGGGCGGGTGCGACCGCTGGAGAAGGTGCGGACGTCGGCCCGCGCGCTGGCCCGGCTGGTGCAGCTCGCGACCGCGGAGGCCGGGGAGGACCCGGTGGCGGTGGCCGTGCACCACCTGGCCGCCCGCGAGCGCGCCGCCCGGCTGACCGGTGACCTGCGCACCCGGCTGCCGCGGCTGCGGGCGTGCCACCTCAGCGAGCTCGGTGCCGCCATCGGTGCCCACGTCGGCCCGGGCGCCGTGGGGGTGGTGGTGGCCCCGGCGACCGAGCCGGTCGAGGAGACGGACCCGCGGCCGCCCGCGCAGCAGCCCGGCGAGGAAGAGGACGGCAGGGGGGACGAGGAGCGGTCCTGAGGGCACCGGGCCACCCTGCCCGGCCCGGCCCCGGCGCCCGGCGCGCCGTCCACAGCCCGGGCCCCCGTCCACAGACGTGCGCTGACCGGCGCCGGTCCGGGCGGCGCTGCCTAGCGTCCGCTGCGTGCGCCTGACCACCCGCCGCGACGAGGACGCCGACGTCATCCGCGCCCGGCTGCGTGCCCTGCTCGAGCAGGAACGCCCGCCGCCCGGCTGGGTCCCGGGGGAGGCGCCGACCCGCGATGCGGACGTCGACGAGGACCCGGACGGGGCCGGTGGCGAGGGCGCTCCCCGCTGGTCCGCTCGGGAGGAGGCCACCGACGACGGACCCGCCCTGCCCGGCGGGCTCGGCCGGCACCGGTCGCCCGGGACGGCCGTCCGGCTGGACCCCGGCCGGCGGGGAGCGCGGTCGCTGTGGGTGGCCGGCCTGGTGGCGGCCCTGGCGGTCGCGGTCTGGACCTGGCTGGACCGCCCGCGGGTGGAGCCGGTGACCGGGGCCGCCGCTGCCGTGAGCCCGGCCCCGTCGGCCTCCCCGCCGGCCGCGCCGGCCGCGGAACCCGCCACCCCCGCCGTCGACGAGGCCGCCGGCACGGACGGCGCGGTGGTGGTGTCGGTGGTCGGCCAGGTCGCCCGGCCGGGCCTGGTGAGCCTGCCGGCCGGTGCCCGTGTCGCCGACGCGGTGGCGGCCGCCGGGGGCCTCCTCCCGGAGGCCGACCCGGCGTCGGTCAACCTCGCGGCCGTGCTGTCCGACGGGCAGCAGATCGCCGTCGGGGTGCCCGGGGTCGGCGCCGGTGCGGGCAGCGAGCCGGCCGCGGCGGGGGCGGGTGGGGCGTCCCCGGTGGACCTCAACGCGGCCACCGCGGCCGACCTCGACGCCCTGCCGGGCATCGGTCCGGTGCTGGCCGGGCGCATCGTCGACCACCGGACCCAGCACGGCCGGTTCACCTCGGTCGAGCAGCTGGACGACGTCCCGGGCATCGGGCCGACCACCTACGCCGAGCTGGCCCCGCTGGTGCGCGTGTGAGGAAGGGGACGCCCGAGACGTCCACCCCCGAGCGCTGGAGCTGGGTCGACCTGCGCCTGGTCCCGGCGGCGGGCACCGTCTGGGCCGGCTCGCTCCTCGCGCCGGCTCTGCCCCCACCCGTGACGTGGGTGGCCGCGGCCGGGGCGGTCGCCGCGGGGGTCCTGGTGTCCCGGCGCCGAGGTGCGGCGGCCGCCGTCGTGCTGGGGGTGCTCGCCGCGGTGGCGGTCACGGCGGCCACGGCCGCGGTGCGCGCCGGCGCGCGGGAGGCCTCCCCGCTGACGGCCGTGGCCGGTGCCGGGGGGGCGGTGACCGTGGATCTCGAGCTGGACGGGGACCCCCGCCCGGTGGGCGGCCCCGGGGCGGCCCGGGTGGCCGCCGATGCGACGGTCACCGCCGTGGAGGACGCCGGGAGGCGCACGCGGACGGCGGACGCCGTCGTGCTGTTCGCCCCGGCCGAGGGCTGGCTGGGCCTGCTGCCCGGGCAGCCGCTCCGGGTACGGGCGTGGGTCGCCCGGGCCGACCCGACCGACGGCCTGGTGGCCCGGGTCTCGGCCCGGGGCCCGCCCGTCCTCCTCGGTCCACCACCGACGGCCCAGCGGATCGCCGGCGGGCTGCGGGACGGTCTGGCCGGCTCGGCGGCGCGGGTGCTCGACGACCGGGCCGGCGGGCTGCTGCCGGGCCTGGTCGTGGGCGACACGCGGGCGATGGACCCGGTGCTCCGCGAGGACTTCCGGCGCGCCGGGCTGTCGCACCTCACCGCCGTGTCCGGCGCGAACGTGGCGATCGTCCTGGCCGGGCTGCTGGCGCCGCTGCGTCGACGGGCGGTCGACCGGAGGGTGCAGGCCCTCGTCGCCGTGGCCGGGCTGGTCGGCTTCGTGCTGCTGGCCCGCCCGACCGCCAGCGTGGTCCGCGCGGCCGCCATGGGCGCGGTGTCCCTGGTGGCGCTGGCGACCGGTCGGTCCCGGGCCGCGGTGCCGGCCCTGGCGGGCTCGGTGGTCGTCCTGCTGCTCGCCGACCCCGCCCTGGCGCGGGACGCCGGCTTCGCGCTGTCCGTGGTGGCGACCGGGGCCATCGTCCTGCTCGCACCCGGGTGGTCCCGCCGCCTGCACCGGCGCGGGTGCCCCCGGCCCGCGGCCGACGCGCTCTCCGTCGCCGCGGCGGCCGGCCTGGCCACGGCGCCCCTGGTGGCGGGGCTGTCGGGTCTGGTCAGCCCGGTCTCCCTGCCGGCCAACCTGCTGGCCGCGCCGGCGGTGCCGCCGGCGACCGTCCTCGGCCTGCTGGCCGCGGTGGCGGGCGCGGTCTGGACCCCGGCGGGGGACGCTCTCACCTGGCTGGCCGGGTGGCCGGTCCGCTGGCTGGTCCTCGTGGCGGAGCAGGCCGCCGCCGTGCCCGACGGCGCCGCGGCGTGGCCGGCCGGCACCCGCGGCGCGGTCCTGCTCACCGTGCTGCTGCTCGCCGCCGGAGGACTGCTGTGGCGCTACCCCCGCGCGCGGGCGCTCGCCCTGGCCGTGCTGCTGGGGGTCGTCCTGCTCGGCTGGCCGCTGCGCCAGGTCACCCGCGGGTGGCCCCCCGCGCAGACGGTGCTCGTGGCCTGCGACGTCGGTCAGGGTGACGCGCTGGTCGTGCCCACCGGCCCGGGAGCGGGGATCCTGGTCGACGCCGGTGCCGAGGTCGCCGCGGTGGACGGGTGCCTGCACCGGCTCGGCATCCACCGGCTGCCGCTCGTGCTGCTGACCCACCTCGACGCCGACCACGTGGGCGGCCTGGCCGGTGCGCTGTCGGGCCGGCAGGTCGGTGAGGTGGCGACCGGGACGCTCTCCCCGGCGGAGGACCGGACGGGTCAGCTGGCGGCGGTCCTGCGCCGGGCCGGGGTGGGGACCCGCGCGGAGCTGGTGCCCGGGCAGCGCCGCACGGTCGGGACCGCGCAGGTCGAGGTGCTGGCCCCGCCGCCGGAGATCGCGACGGCGACGGCGACGGCCAACGACCTGTCCCTCGTGGTCCGGGTGACCCAGCACGGCGTCCGCGTCCTGCTCACCGGCGACCTGAGCGCGCAGGCGGAGGCCCGCCTCCACGCCCGCGGGGTGGACCTGCGCGCCGACGTGCTCAAGGTGCCGCACCACGGCAGCGCGGACGCCGACCGGGCGTTCCTCGCCGCCACGGGCGCCCGCGCCGCGCTGGTCTCGGTGGGGGCGGACAACACCTACGGCCACCCCGCCCCGCGGCTGCTCACCTGGCTGGCGCAGCTCGGCATGGTCGTCCACCGCACCGACCTGCAGGGCGACCTGGCCGTCGCCGGGACCGCCGACCAGTGGGGCGTGGCGGGCCGCGGGGGAGCGGCCGCGGTCGGCAGCGCCGACCCCCGGGGAGCGGCCCCGGTGGGAGCCGGCGCGGTCCGGCCGGTGCCCGGGGACCGTCGGGGTCGCGTGGCACCATGCCGGGGTGGCCGCCGCACCCCCCGCCCCGACCTCCCGGCTCCGCGCGGTCGTGGGCGAGGAGGAGCTGCTGCGCGCCCGGGCGGTCTCCGCCGTCCGCGCCGCCGTGCTCGACCGCCACCCCGACGCCGAGCTGCACGAGCTCGCCGCCCAGGGGCTACCGGTCGGGCAGCTGGCCGACGTGCTCGCTCCCTCCCTGTTCGGCGCGCACCGCCTCGTGGTCGTCACCGGGGTGCACGAGGCCGCGACCGCACTCGTCGATGCGCTGACCTCCTACCTCGGCGACCCCGACCCCGAGCTGACCCTGGTCGTCGTGCACCACGGCGGGAAGCGCAACGAGGCCCTGGTCAAGGCGTTCGTGGCCGCCGGTGCCGCCGTCGACGAGTGCCCCAAGGTCAGCTCGGTCGGGGACCGGATCGCGTTCGTGCGCAACGAGGTGCGGACGGCCGGCGGCCGGATCACCCCGGACGCCGCGACGGCGCTCGTCGAGGCGGTCGGTGCCGACCTGCGCCAGCTCTCCTCGGCCGCCGGCCAGCTCGTCTCCGACTTCGGGGGCGCCGTCGACGCCGACGCCGTGGCCCGCTTCCACCGCGGCCAGGCCGAGGTCAGCGGCTTCACCGTGGCCGAGAAGGTGCTCGTCGGCGACCACCAGGGGTCGCTGGAGATGCTGCGCTGGGCGTTGCAGCGGGGGGTGGCGCACGTGCTCATCGCCGACGCCATCGCCGACGGGGTGCGCACCGCCGCGCGGGTCACCTCGCTGCGCAACACGAACGCGGCCGACCTCGCGCGGACCCTCAAGATGCCGCCCTGGAAGGTCCGCAAGGCCCAGCAGCAGGCACGGGGGTGGAGCATCGAGGGCCTGCAGCAGGCCATCGGCGTGGCCGCCGAGCTCAACGCCGGCGTCAAGGGCGCCGCCGCCAGTGCCGACTACGCGCTGGAGAGCGCCGTCCGGCGGATCGTCGCCATCCGGGCGGCCACCCGCTCCGGCCGCGGCTGACCGGCCTCCGGGGCAGCCCGGACCCGGCCGACCGGCCGCCGGGGGTGGCCCGGACCCGGCCGGCCCCGCCGACCGGCCCCGGCCCGCCGACCGGCCCCGGCGCAGCGGGGACGCCCGGCCCGGGCCCGCCGCCCCTCCCCGGCGCAGCGGGGACGCCCGGCCCCGTTCCCCGGAACGCGAACGGAGCCCCGTCCCACGAGGGGAGGGGGCTCCGTTCGACCGGCCGCGCCGGTGGGCGCGGCAGGGCGGCTCAGAGGCCGGCGATGCGGTGCGCCATGCCGGACTTGCGGTTGGCAGCCTGGTTCTTGTGGATGATGCCCTTGCTGGCGGCCTTGTCGAGCGCCTTGACGGCCTGCTGCATGGCCTCCTGGGCGGCGGCGGCGTCCCCGGTGTCGGCGGCCGTGCGGAAGCGCCGGACGTGCGTCTTCAGGGCGGACTTGACGGCGACGTTGCGCTGACGGCGCTTCTCGTTCGTCTTGATCCGCTTCATCTGGGACTTGATGTTCGCCACGCGTGAGCCTCGGGTGTCTCGAAGGAGAGGAAGTCTGACAGTGCGTCCGGACGGCGTGCGCCAGCGGACCGGTCTGCCAAGATACCAGCGTCGCGAGCGGCACCCCAAGCCCAGCCCCGAGCGCGGGCCCGCCGTGCGCGGGACGGCACGCGACCGGCGCCGGCGACTGGACGACACCCCGACCCGTGGGACGATGGGAGCACTGTGACGACTCCCGCCTTCACCGACCCGGCCCGCATCCGGAACTTCTGCATCATCGCCCACATCGACCACGGCAAGTCGACGCTGGCCGACCGGATGCTCGAGGTCACCGGGATCATCGAGGCGCGGCAGATGCGGGCGCAGTACCTCGACCGGATGGACATCGAGCGCGAGCGCGGCATCACCATCAAGGCGCAGAACGTGCGGCTGCCCTGGAGCCCGCGCACCGGTGAGCACGCCGGTACCGAGTACGTGCTGGACATGATCGACACCCCGGGCCACGTCGACTTCACCTACGAGGTGTCCCGTTCGCTGGCGGCGTGCGAGGGCGCCGTCCTGCTGGTCGACGCCGCCCAGGGCATCGAGGCCCAGACGCTGGCCAACCTGTACCTGGCGCTGGAGAACGACCTCGCGATCATCCCGGTGCTCAACAAGATCGACCTGCCGGCCGCGCAGCCGGAGAGGTACGCCGCCGAGATCGCGCACATCATCGGCTGCGACCCCGGCGACGTGCTGCGGGTCAGCGGCAAGACCGGTGAGGGCGTGCCGGAGCTGCTCGACGCGATCGTCGCGCAGATCCCGCCGCCGGAGGGCGACGCCGACGCCCCGGCCCGGGCGATGATCTTCGACAGCGTCTACGACATCTACCGCGGCGTCATCACCTACGTCCGGGTGGTCGACGGGCGGATCGCCAGCCGCGAGCGGATCAAGATGATGTCCACCGGCGCCACGCACGAGCTGCTGGAGATCGGCGTGATCTCACCGGAGCCGAAGCCGGTCGAGGGCCTCGGCGTCGGTGAGGTGGGCTACTTCATCACCGGGGTGAAGGACGTCCGCCAGTCCCGCGTCGGCGACACCGTCACGCTGCAGCACAAGCCGGCCGCCGAGCCGATCGGCGGCTACAGCGACCCCAAGCCCATGGTCTACTCCGGCCTCTACCCGATCGACGGCAGCGAGTACCCGCTGCTGCGGGAGGCGCTGGACAAGCTGCTGCTCAACGACGCCGCCCTGGTCTACGAGCCGGAGACCTCCGCGGCGCTGGGCTTCGGCTTCCGCGTCGGCTTCCTCGGCCTGCTGCACCTGGAGATCGTCCGGGAGCGGCTCGAGCGCGAGGCCGGCATCAGCCTCATCTCCACCGCCCCCAACGTCGTCTACCGGGTGGTCATGGAGGACGGCACCGAGCACACCGTCACCAACCCCAGCGACTGGCCGGCGGGCAAGATCGACAAGGTCTTCGAGCCGATCGTGAACGCCACGATCATCGCGCCCAGCGACTACACCGGCACGATCATGGAGCTCTGCCAGAGCCGCCGCGGGTCGCTCACGGGCATGGACTACCTCTCCGAGTCCCGGGTCGAGCTGCGCTACACCCTCCCGCTCGGCGAGATCATCTTCGACTTCTTCGACGCGCTGAAGTCGCGCACCCGCGGCTACGCCAGCCTGGACTACGCCGAGGCCGGCGAGCAGGAGTCGCAGCTGGTCAAGGTCGACATCCTCTTGCAGGGCGAGGCCGTCGACGCGTTCAGCGCGATCGTGCACAAGGACAAGGCCTACGGCTACGGCGTGATGATGGCCGGCAAGCTGCGCGAGCTGATCCCGCGGCAGCAGTTCGAGGTGCCCATCCAGGCCGCCGTCGGCTCCCGGGTCATCGCCCGCGAGACCATCCGCGCCATCCGCAAGGACGTGCTCGCCAAGTGCTACGGCGGTGACATCAGCCGCAAGCGCAAGCTGCTGGAGAAGCAGAAGGAGGGCAAGAAGCGGATGAAGATGGTCGGCCGGGTCGAGGTGCCGCAGGAGGCCTTCGTCGCCGCGCTGTCCAACGCGGACTCCGCGAAGACCGGCAAGTGAACCCGGCCGGGCAGCTGCTCGCCGTCCGCGTACCCGGTGCCGACCTGCACCGGCTGCCCGACGCGGTCCCGCCGCCGGAGTTCCTCCCGCGCGGGGACCGGCCGGAGCCGGACGCGCGGCTCGCCGCCCGCACCGCCGCCCTCGGCTGAGCGGACCGGGCGCTACTGTCCGCCCGGGATGCGGCCCGGCGGACCGGAGGGGGATCCATGCCGAAGCACCGAGGGGGCGCCGGGCTGCTGGCGCTCGCCGGCCTGGCCCTGCTCGCCGGCTGCGGGGGCGACGAGCCCGCCGTGACGGCCGAGGGGCTGCTGGAGCAGGCCCGCACCACGCTGGAGGAGACCGACAGCGTGCACTTCGTGCTCACCAGCGAGGGTGCGCCCGCGGCGGGCACCGCGCTGGTCGGCGGCGAGGGGGACATCGCCCGGCCGGCGTCCTTCTCCGGCACGCTGCAGGTCCGCACCGCCGGGACGACGCTGGACCTCCCGGTGGTCAGCGTCGACGGCACCGTCTGGGCCGAGCTGCCCTTCACCAGCGGGTTCACCGAGGTCGACCCGGCCGACTTCGGCTTCGGCGACCCCGGCACCCTGCTCGACCCCGACACCGGCATCACCCAGCTGCTCGCCGGCGCGGAGAACGCCGAGCTCAGCGAGGAGCGGCGGGTCGAGGGCACCGTGGTGCGCGAGGTGACCGCGAGCCTGCCCGGCGGCCTGGTCGAGCAGGTCCTCGCCACCCAGGACCCCCGCCGCCCGGTCGACGCACGGCTGGCCATCGACCCGGAGACCGGCGAGCTGCGCAGCGCCGAGCTGGTCGGGCCGTTCTTCACCGCCGAGGGCGAGGACGGCGTCTACACCCTCGAGCTGCGCGACTACGGGGCCGATGTCGACATCACCGCGCCGCCGACCGGCTGACCCGGTGCGCGAGCGGGCCGCCGTCCCCGGGCTGCCCCTCGTCGTCCTGGCCACGCTCGCGGTGCTCGTCACCGCCGCCGACACCTACGTCGTCGTCCTCGCGCTGCCCGACATCCTGACCGGGGTCGGCGTCGGCGTCGACGAACTGCAGCGCGCGACGCCCATCATCGGCGGTTTCCTGCTCGGCTACACCGCCACCCTGCCGCTGCTGGGCCGGCTGGCCGACCTGCGCGGGCGGACGCCGGTGCTCGTGGGCTGCCTGCTGCTGTTCGCCCTCGGCTCGCTGCTGACCGCGAGCGCCGACGGCTTGGGCGCCGCGGTCGCCGGACGCGGGCTGCAGGGCGTCGGGGCGGGCGGGCTGGTACCGGCCACGTTGGCGCTGGTCGCCGACCGCTGGCCACCCGAGCGGCGGGCCGTGCCGCTCGGGGTCGTCGGCGCGGTGCAGGAGGCCGGCGCCGTGCTCGGCCCGCTCGCCGGCGCGGCGGTGCTCGCGGTGGCCGACTGGCGGGCGATCTTCTGGCTCAACCTGCTGCTCGGCCTGGGGCTGGCGGCCGGCGCCGTCCTCACCGGCCGCGGTCGCGGGCCGGACCCCGCCGGGCTCGCCCTCGCCGCGGTCACCGCCGCCGCGCTGGGCCTGCAGCTGGCCGAGCCGGAGGCGCTGGCCGGCGACGTCACGGTCGGGCTGCTGTGGGTCCCGGTCGCCGGGCCGGCGACGCCGCTGCACGTCGTCGCCGCCGTCGCCGGGGCGGCCCTGGTCGCCCGCAGCCTCGCGGTGCCCGCGGGGGCGGTGCTGCCGCTGCGGGGGCTGCGCCGGCTGGCCGCCGAGGTGGACCTGCTGGGCTCCGCGCTGGTGGTCGTCGCGCTCGGCAGCCTCGTGTGGGCCTTCGCCGCGGCCGACCCGGCCACCGAGGTGGTGGCGCACGGCGCGGTGCTGCTGCCCGTCGCGGCGGCCGCCGCCGTCCTGTTCGTGCTGCACGAGCGGCGGGCGCCGGCGCCGGTGCTCCCGCTGCGGGCGCTGCGGCCGGCCGGGGCCTGGGGTGCGCTGCTGGTCAACCTGCTGGTCGGCGCAGCGCTGGTGGCCGCGCTCGTCGACGTCCCGCTGTTCGCGCGGGCCACCACGACCCCGGGGGACCAGCTCGGCGCCGCGCTGGTGCTCCTGCGGCTGCTCGTGGCCGTCCCGGTGGGCGCGGTCGCCGGCGGCTGGCTGTGCCGGCACGTGCCGCCCCGCGCGGTCGCGGCGGCCGGGACGGCGCTCACCGCGCTGGCGCTGGCGGCGATGACGCGCTGGGACGAGCGGTCCCTGGACGGCGGCTGGTCGACAGTCGTGCTCCTGGCCGCCGGGCTCGGGTTCGGCCTGGCCATCGCCCCGGTCACCGCGGTGCTGCTCGCGGTCACCGGGCCCGAGGTGCACGGCAGCGCCAGCGCCCTGGCCGTCGTGGCGCGCACCGTCGGCATGCTGGTCGGGCTGTCGCTGCTCACGGCGGTCGCGCTGCGCCGGTTCACCGCCGAGGTGGCGGCCATCGGCTCCCCGGTGACGCTGTGCCCGCAGACCCCGGCCGACTGCCCGGCCTACGACGCGGCGCTCGATGCCGCCGTCCTCACCCAGCTGCACACCGTGTTCGCGGGCGCGGCGGTCGCGGCGGCCCTGGCCGCGGTGTCCTCCCTGCTCCTGCTCCGGGCGCCGCAGCTCGGGAGCCGCCCGCGGCCCTGACGTCCGGCCACGGGGCCACCGGTGCACCCGCGCCGCGGGTCAGGCGACGGCGGCCTCCGTGCCGCCGGTGGCCCGGAGCAGGTGGGCGTAGGAGAGCCCGAGCATCGTCCGGTGGTCCCCGCCGCCGGCCCACAGCAGCGGGTGGCCGGCCAGGTCGGCGTCGACGACGGTGCGCAGCGGCGCCGGGTGGCCGACCGGAGCCACGCCGCCGACCTCCTGGCCGGTGGCGGCGAGCACGAACCCCGGCGTCGCCCGGCGCACCCGGCGGGCACCGACCAGGGCGGCGACCCTGCCGGTGTCCACCCGGTGGGCGCCGCTGGTGAGCACCAGCAGCGGCTCGCCGTCGGCGTCGAACACCAGGCTGTTGGCGACGGCGGCCACCGGGCAGCCGAGCGCCGCCGCGGCGGCCGCGGCCGTGGGCACCGGCTCGGGGAGGCGCCGGACCTCGACCGGCACCCCGGCCTCCCGCAGCGCGGCCAGCACCCGGTCGACCGGGCCCTCGCTCACGGGGTGAAGACGATCTTGCCCGCCGTCCGCCCCTCGAGCATGCGCTCGAAGCCCTCCCGCGCCTCCGCGAGCGGCAGCTCGACGTCGATGAGCGGGCGGACGCCGGTGACCAGGCACATCCGGACCAGCGACTCGAGCTCCTCGCGGGTGCCCATGGTGGAGCCGATCACCGACAGCTGGGTGAAGAAGACCCGGTTGAGCTCGGCGCCCGGGTTGAAACCCGTGGTGGCGCCGGAGGTGACGATGACGCCGCCGGGCTTGAGCGACTTGACGCTGTGGCCCCAGGTCGCCTCGCCGACGGTCTCCATGACGCCGTCCACCCGCTCCGGCAGCCGGGCGCCGGTCTCGAAGGCCTGCTCGGCGCCCAGCCGGAGGGCCGCCGCGCGCTTCTCCTCGCTGCGGCCGGTGACCCAGATCCGGTAGCCGGCCGCCCGGCCGAGCGCGATCAGCGCGGTGGCCACGCCGCCGCTGGCGCCCTGCACCAGCACGGTGGCGCCCGGCCGCAGCCCGGACTTCACGAACAGCATCCGGTAGGCGGTCAGCCAGGCGGTGGGCAGGCAGGCGGCCTCGGCGAAGGACAGCTCGGCCGGCTTGGGCACCAGGTTGCGCCGGGGGACGGCGACCCGCTCGGCCATCGTCCCCTGGTGCAGCTCGGAGAACAGGCTCCGCCTGGGGTCCAGCGTCTCGTCGCCGGTCCACCCGGGGCTGGCCACCACCCCGTGCACGATGACCTCGTTGCCGTCCTCGTCGAGGCCGGCGGCGTCGGTGCCGAGGACCATCGGCATCCGCTCCGCCGGCAGGCCGATCCCGCGCAGGCTGAACAGGTCGTGGTGGTTGAGGGAGACCGCCCGCACCTGGACCGTCGTCCAGCCGTCGGGTGCCTCGGGGTCGGGACGCTCGCCCACCTCCAGGACGGAGAGGGGGTCCTCCGGGGCGGGCGTCGAGACGAAGGCAGCGAGCATGCCGGGACTATGTCACTGCCACCCTCCGGGTCGCACCGCGACCGGGGCGGCGCCGGCCCGGCCGGACCCGCCGCCGGGGTCCCCGGGCGAGGGCTCCCGGTGGCGTGCCGGGGCGGGATCCCGCGCGCAGGGGGATGGGCGGGCACCCTCCCGGGCGGGACGATCCGGGGGACAGTGGCACCCGCCCCGACGGGAGACGGCGATGACCGCGCCGACACCTCAGCAGGCCCCGCTGATCGACGCCCGCAACGCCGACATGGCTGCGGCCTGGAACGGCGCGGAGGGCCAGGACTGGGCGGCGCGGGCCGACCGCTTCGACGCGGCCTCGGCGGCGTTCGACCCGGCGCTGGCCGGGGCTGCCGGCATCTCCGCGGCCGACCGGGTCCTCGACGTCGGCTGCGGGGCCGGCACCTCGACCCGCGCCGCGGCGCGCGCGGCGCCGGCCGGGCACGCGACCGGTGTCGACGTGTCGGCCCCCCTGCTGGCCGAGGCCCGCCGGCGCAGCGCGGCGGCCGGGCTGGCGAACACGACGTTCGTGTGGGCCGACGCCCAGGTGCACCCCTTCGACCCCGCGGCGTTCGACGTCGCCATCAGCCGCTTCGGCGCGATGTTCTTCGGCGACCCGGTGGCCGGCTTCGCCAACGTCGCGCGGGCCCTGCGGCCCGGCGGGCGGCTGGCGCTGCTGGCCTGGCAGCCGCTCGCCCGCAACGAGTGGCTGCTCGTCATCCGCCGGACGCTGGCCGCCGGCCGCCCGCTGCCCGAGCCCCCGAACGACGCGGCCGGGCCGTTCGGCCTGGCCGACGCGGGCCACGTGCGCCGTGTCCTCGCCGCCGCCGGGTTCGCGGCGGTCGACCTCACCGCGCTGCCGGGGGTGGTGCGGCTGGGCGCCGACGTCGGCGACGCGTTCGGGTTCGTCGCCGGGCTGGGCCCGGTCCGGGGCCTGCTCGCCGGCCTCGACGGCGACACCCGCCGGGTGGCCCTCGAGGAGCTGCGGGCGGCGCTCGCCGGGCACGAGACGCCCGACGGCGTGCTGCTGGCGGCGGCCGCCTGGCTGGTCACCGCACGACGACGGTGAGATCCCCCTGCCGCGGCACGAACTCGCCGATCACCGGCGCGCCCGGCACCTCCCCGGCCAGCAGCAGCCCCCCGGAGGTCTGCGCGTCGGCCAGCAGCAGCGCCTCGTGCTCGTCCACCGCGGCGAGGTCCACGTGCGGGCGCACCCAGTCGAGGTTGCGCCGGGTGCCGCCGGAGACGTGGCCGTCGGCCAGCGCCCGCCGCGCCCCGGCGAGGTAGGGGACGGCGGCCGCGTCGACCACCGCGGTCACCCCGCTGGCCCGCGCCATCTTGTGCAGGTGGCCGAGCAGGCCGAAGCCGGTGACGTCGGTGCCCGCGCGGATCCCGGCCGCCACCGCGGCCAGCGCGGCGTCGCGGTTGAGCGCCGTCATCGAGGCCACCGCCTCCTCGCTCACCTCGCCGGTGGCCTTCATCCGGCTGTTGAGCACGCCGACCCCCAGGGGCTTGGTCAGCGACAGCGCCGTCCCGGCGGCGGCCGCGGAGTTGGTTATCACCCGGTCGACGTCGACGACGCCGGTGACCGCCATGCCGTACTTGGGCTCGGGGTCGTCGATCGAGTGGCCGCCGCCCACGTGGCAGCCGGCCTCCTGCGCGACCTCCAGCCCGCCGCGCAGGACCTCGGCGGCGAGCTCGGCCGGCAGCACGTCGCGCGGCCAGCCGAGCAGGTTGACCGCCACCACGGGGGTGCCGCCCATCGCGTAGACGTCGGAGAGGGCGTTGGCCGCGGCGATCCGGCCGAAGGTGTGCGCGTCGTCGACGACCGGGGTGAAGAAGTCGGTGGTGAGCACCAGCCCCTGACCACCGGCGGTGCGCACGACGGCGGCGTCGTCCCCGTCGTCGAGCCCGACGACGAGTTCGGCGGCCGGGTTCCGCGGGCCGGCGGCGGTGAGCCCGGCGACGACGTCCTCCAGCTCGCCGGGCGGGATCTTGCAGGCGCACCCCCCGCCGTGCGCGTACTGCGTGAGCCGGATCCTGGCGGGCGCGGTGGTCACCGCCCCACCGTAGGCTGGGCGGTGGAGGCGTCAGGGCGCCTGGTGGCCCCCGCGGCCTCTAAAGCCGACGTGGCCGAGCAGCTCGGTCAGGCGGGTTCGATTCCCGTCCGCCTCCGCCAACCACCCGCCCGCGGGTCGGCGCCTACGCTCCGGTCGATGAGCGCCGACCCGCGGCGGCAGGTGCCCCGCACCGACTCGCTGCTCGCCGACCCGCAGCTGGTGGCCGCTGCCGACCGGCTGGGCCGGGACCTGGTGAAGGCCGCCGTCCAGGAGGTGCAGCAGCGGATCCGGCAGGGTGCGGTCGCGCCGGGGGACGCCGTCGCCGCGGTGGTGGCCGCGCTGCCCGGCACCGCGGCGTCCCTGCGGCCGGTCCTCAACGCCACCGGGGTCCTCGTGCACACCAACCTCGGCCGCGCCCCGCTGTCGGCCGCGGCGGTGGAGGCGGTGGCGGCCGCCGCCGGCACCACCGACGTCGAGCTCGACCTGGGCACCGGCCGCCGCGGCCCGCGCGGCGAGGGCGCGCTGGCCGCGCTGCTCGCGGCGGTGCCCGCGGCGGAGGCCGCGCTGGTGGTGAACAACTGCGCCGCCGCGCTGGCGCTGGTCGCCACGGCGCTGGGCGGTGAGCTGGTCATCGCCCGCGGCGAGCTGGTCGAGATCGGCGACGGCTTCCGCATCCCCGAGCTGCTCGAGGCCACCGGCGCCCGCCTGCGCGAGGTGGGGACGACGAACCGGGTCACGCTCGACGACTACCGGGACGCGGTGCACGAGGGGACCGGCGCCGCGCTCAAGGTGCACCCGTCGAACTTCGTCGTCCGCGGGTTCACCCGGTCGGTCACGGTGCGCGAGCTCGCCGGGGCGCTGCACGGCGACGGGGTGCCGCTGGTCGCCGACGTCGGCTCGGGCCTGCTGCGGCCGCACCCGGTGCTGCCCGACGAGCCGGACCTGCAGAGCACCCTGGCCGACGGCGCGGACCTCGTCCTGGCCAGCGGGGACAAGCTCCTCGGGGGCCCGCAGGCCGGGCTGGTGCTGGGCCGCGCCGACCTGGTGCAGCGGCTGCGCCGGCACCCGCTCTACCGGGCGCTGCGGGTCGACAAGACGACCCTGGCCGCGCTGGAGGCCACCCTGCGCGGGCCGCTGCCGCCGGTGCAGGAGATGCTCGCCGCCGACGAGGCCGCGCTGCGCCGCCGGGCCGAGACGCTGGCCGCGCGGCTGTCCGCGGCCGGGGTGGACGCGGTGGCGGTGGGCTCCCGGGCGCGGGTCGGCGGGGGCGGGGCGCCCGAGCAGCCGCTGCCCAGCGCCGCGGTCTCGTTGCCCCCGGGTTACGCCGAGGCGCTGCGCCGGGGCACGCCCCCGGTCGTCGGCCACGTCGCCGGCGACCGCACGCTGCTCGACCTGCGCAGCGTGCCGCCCGCGGCCGACGACTGCCTGGCCGCCGCCGTGCTGGGGGTGGCCCGGTGGGCGTGAGCGGGCCCGGCATGGACGTCATCGCCACCGCCGGCCACGTCGACCACGGCAAGTCCACGCTGGTGCGGGCGCTCACGGGCATGGAGCCCGACCGGTGGGAGGAGGAGCGCCGCCGGGGGCTGACCATCGACCTCGGTTTCGCCTGGACGACGCTGCCCTCGGGTCGCCGGCTGGCGGTGGTCGACGTCCCCGGGCACGAGCGGTTCGTCGGCAACATGCTCGCCGGGGTCGGCTCGGTCCCGGCGGCGCTGGTGGTGGTCGCCGCGGACGACGGCTGGTCGGCGCAGACGGCCGAGCACGTCGCCGTCCTCGACGCCCTCGGCGTGCGGCACGCGCTGCTGGCGGTCACCAAGGCCGACCTGGCCGATCCCGCGCCGGTGCTGGCCGACGCGCGGGAGCGGCTGGCCGCGACCAGGATGGGGGAGGTCCCCGGGGTGGCGGTCAGCGCGGCCACCGGCCGGGGCGTCCCGGAGGTCGCGGCGGCCCTGGAGGGCCTCCTGGCCGGCCTGCCCGCACCCGACCGCGCCGCGCCGGTCCGGCTGTGGGTGGACCGGGCCTTCCCGATCCGCGGCGCCGGCACCGTGGTCACCGGCACGCTGGCCGCCGGCCGGGTCGCCGCCGGGGACCGGCTGCTCCTGGGGGACCGGGAGGTGGCCGTCCGCGGTGTCCAGTCGCTGGGGGAGCCGGTCGACCGCGCCGAGGCGACCGCCCGCGTGGCCCTGAACCTGCGCGGCGTGGCGGTCGAGGACCTCGCCCGCGGGAGCGCGCTGCTCACCCCCGGGGCCTTCCGCGCCACCTCCGACGCCGACGTCCTGCTGGCCGGGGGCGGATGGGGGTCGGCGGACGACGCGCGGCTGCCGGCCGAGGTGGTGGTGCACGTGGGCTCGGCCGCCGTGGCGGCCCGGACCCGCCCGCTGGACGGCGCGGCGGTGCGGCTGCGGCTGGCCGGCCCGCTGCCGCTGCGCGTGGGGGACCGGCTGCTGCTGCGCGACCCCGGTGCCCGCCGGGTGGTCGGCGCCGACGTGCGCGACGTCGACCCGCCCGAGCTGCGCCGCCGCGGGGCCGCGCGGGCTCGTGCCGCGGAGCTCTCCGCCCGGCCGGGCGGGGCAGCGGGGGCGGCGGCCGAGCTGGCCCGGCGCCGCGTCGTCCGCACCGCCGACTTCACCGCGATGGGCTGGCCGGTGCCGGAGGGCGCCGCGCAGGTCGGGCCGTGGCTGCTCGCCCCCGGCCTGCCCGACGAGCTCGCGACCGCCCTGCCGGACGTGGTGACCCGCTACCGGCGGTTGCGCCCGCTGGAGCCCGGCCCGCCGGTGGCCGTGGTGCAGCGCGCGCTGGAGCTGCCCGCCCCCGAGCTGGTCCCGGTCGCGGTCCGGCCCCCGCTGGCCCTGCGGGAGGGCCGGGTCGTGGCGGCCACCGCCGGGCTTCCGCCCGAGGTGCAGGCCGCGGTCGACGGCATCCGGGCCCGGCTGGCCGCCGACCCGTTCGCCGCCCCCGAGGCCGGGGACCTGGCCGCCGCCGGGCTGGGCCCTCGGGAGCTGGCCGCCGCGGTCCGCGACGGGCAGCTGGTGCGCATCTCCGAGGGCGTCTACCTGGCGCCGGGGGTCGAGGCGGTGGCCCGGGAGCGGCTGGTCGGCGTCCCCGCACCGTTCACGCTCAGCCAGGCCCGCGCGGCCTGGGGCACCACGCGGCGGGTCGCCGTCCCGCTCATGGAGTGGCTCGACGCCCGCGGCGTCACCCAGCGGTTGCCGGACAGCACGCGCCGGCTGCGGTAGTGCGGGCGGCCGCGGCCGGCCCGTGGTGTCGGGTCCGGCCACCTACGTCTCTGAGTGCCATGGCACTCAGAGACGGAGGACGGGTGGGGGCACCGGCTCAGGTGCGCTCCCGGCGGTCAGGCCCCCGGGACCGCCCTGCCCGGCGCCTGGACGCGGTCGCTGCGGGGCTGACCGGCTCCGGGGTCACGGGGTGACGACGACCTTGCCCCGCCCCGCGCCCCGGCCGTCGTAGGCCGCGGCGGCACCGGCCAGCGGGACGCGGTCGGTCACCGGGACCCGCAGCCGCCCCGCGGCCACCAGCCGGGCGAGCCGGGCGAGGTCGGCCGGCCGGGCCCGGGTGCGCACCGCGGCGAAACGGGGACGGCCGCCCCGCCGGGCCGCGTCGGGCAGCGCGTGCAGCACGTCCGGGGAGAGCGGGTTCGTGCTCACCAGGACGCCGTCCGCGGTCAGGTGCGGACGGACCTCGGCGAAGCGGAGGACCGCGGGGGTGTCCAGGACGACGTCCCACCGCTCCCCGTCCCCCGGCAGGGGGCCGTCGTCCCGGTCGGCGACCTCGTCGACGCCGAGGTCCCGCAGCCACGCGAGGTCCCCGCGCCGGGCGACGGCGGTGACGTGCGCGCCGGCCAGCCCGGCCAGCTGGACCGCGTAGGACCCGATGCCGCCGGCCGCGCCGACGACGAGGACCCGGGGGGACCGGCGGGTGTGCACGGCCGCGGCGCCGTGCAGGGCCTGCAGCGCGGTGAGGCCGGCGAGCGGGAGGGCGCCGGCGTCCGCCGGCTCGACCGTCGGGGGCAGCAGCGCGACCCGCGATTGCGGGACCACCACCTCGTCGGCCTGGCCGCCGCCGCCGTGGTCGAGCAGCCCGAGCACGCGGTCCCCGGGTTCGAACGAGGTCACGGCCGGGCCGCAGGCCGCGACCTCGCCGGCGACGTCGAAGCCGAGGGTGAGCGGGCCGCGCAGGGCGGTGACGGGCACGGCGCCCCGGACGAGCCGGAGGTCGGTGCCGTTGATGCTCGAGGCGGAGACCCGGACGAGCAGCCGGTCGCCGGCGGGGGCGCCGGGAGCGGGGACCTCGTCGAGGCGCACCTCGCGGGCGCGCACCCCGTGCAGGCGGACCGCCCTCACGTCGTGGACCCCGCAACCCCCACCGGCACCGCGGCTCCTCTCCCGGTCCGGCCGCCCGCCGTCAGGGCACCCAGCGGGCCGGGCGCTTCTCGCGGAAGGCGGCGATGCCCTCCTGCCCCTCCTCGGAGGCGAAGAACCGCGCCGAGGTCGCGAGCAGCTCGTCGAAGGACCCGCGCAGCCCGCCGGCCCGCAGCAGCCGCTTGGTCTCGGCCAGCGCGGCCGGCGCGCCCGCCGCCAGCGCGCGGGTCTGGGCCTCGACGGCCTCGTCCACCGCGTCCCCGGCGACGACCCGGTCGACCAGCCCCCCGGCCAGCGCCTCCGCGGCCTCGAAGACCTCCCCGGTCAGCATCAGCCGGTGCGCCACGTGCGGCACCATCCGCGGCAGGACGACCGCCGAGATGACCGCCGGCACGATCCCGAGGCGGACCTCGGAGAACGCGAACGTCGCCGACTCGGCCGCGACCACCACGTCGCAGGCGGCCAGCAGCCCGACCCCGCCGGCGCGGGCCGGTCCGCGGACGGCGGCGACCACCGGCTTGGGCGCCCGCCACACCGTCTCCAGGATCTCCGGGAACTCGTGCACGCCCTGGTCCTCGGCGGCACCCCCGGCGGCCTCGGAGAGGTCCATCCCCGAGCAGAACACCCGGCCGGTGTGGTCGAGGACCACCACCCGCACCGCGTCGTCGGCCAGCGCGTCGGCCAGCGCCGCGCGCAGCCGGGCCCGCATCGCCCGCGAGAGCGCGTTGCGGTTGGCGGGGGAGTCCAGCGTCAGCGTCGCCACCCCGTGCGAGACGGTCACCTGCAGCACCCGGTCGTCGTCGGCCACGGGAGGGATCCTGCCCGGCCTCCCGCCGGCGCGGCACACTGGGAGCAGATGAGCACCACCCTGCCCCTCACGGACCCGCCCGCGCGGGCCTTCGAGCTCCCCGTCACCGCCCGCGCCGGCCTGGCCGGCACCCCGTTCGGGCTCTACGTGCACGTGCCGTTCTGCGCCACCCGCTGCGGCTACTGCGACTTCAACACCTACACCGCCGAGGAGCTCGGACCCGGCGCCGCCCGCGCCGAGTACGCGGGCACGGTGCTGGCCGAGCTGCGCCAGGCCGCCGACCTGCTGGGGCCCGACCGGCCTCCGGTCTCGACCGTCTTCGTCGGCGGGGGCACCCCGACGCTCCTGCCGGCCGACGACCTGGCCGCCGTCCTCGACGGCATCCGCGCGCTGTTCCCCGTCGCCGACGACGTCGAGGTCACCACCGAGGCCAACCCCGAGACGGTCACCCCCGCGGGCCTGGCCCGGCTGCGCGCGGCCGGGTTCACCCGGATCAGCCTGGGCATGCAGTCGGCCGCCGAGCACGTGCTCGCCGTCCTCGACCGCCGGCACACCCCCGGCCGGGCGGTCGAGGCCGCCCGGGAGGCCCGCGGGGCCGGCTTCGAGCACGTCAACCTCGACCTGATCTACGGCACGCCGGGGGAGACCGACGCCGACTGGGCGGCCTCGCTCGACGCCGTCCTCGCCGCCCCGGTCGACCACGTCAGCGCCTACTCGCTCATCGTCGAGCCGGGCACCCGCCTGGCCCGGCGCGTGGCCCGGGGCGAGCTGCCGATGCCGGACGACGACGTCCTCGCCGACCGCTACGAACAGGCCGACGCCACCCTCCGGGGCGCCGGCTTCGACTGGTACGAGGTCTCCAACTGGGCCCGCTCGGAGGCCGCCCGCTGCCGGCACAACGAGCTGTACTGGGCCAACGCCAACTGGTGGGGGATCGGCCCGGGCGCGCACAGCCACGTCGGCGGGCTGCGCTGGTGGAACGTCAAGCACCCGGCCGCCCACGCCGGCCGGCTGCTGCGCGGGGAGAGCCCGGTGCAGGACAGCGAGCTGCTCGACGACGCCGACCGCGCCCTGGAGACGGTGATGCTCGGGCTGCGGTTGCGCGAGGGGCTGCCGCTGACCGCGCTGTCGGCGGCCGGGCGGCTGCGGGCCGCCGGGGCGGTGGCCCGCGGGTTGCTCGACCCGGCGGCGCACGAGGGCGGCCGGGCGGTGCTCACCGACCGGGGCCGGCTGCTCGCCGACGCCGTCGTCCGGGAGCTCACCGACTGAGCGAGGGCCACCCTGCCCCGTGAAGGACCCCGTCCCCCTCACCCCTCGCGGGCCGGGGGCGAGCCCCGGACGGGGCCGTGGTGGCTCGGCGCGGGTCCGTGCGGGAGGCCGCTCCGAGCGTGGAACGATCGGCCGGTGGAGCTGCTGTCGGTCGGCGAGGTGGCTGCCCGGCTCGGCGTCTCCCCGTCGGCGGTGCGCATGTGGGGCACCCGCTACGGGCTGGTGGCCTCCGCCCGGTCGGCGGGCGGGCACCGCCGCTACACCCCCGAGGACGTCGCGCTGCTGCAGGCCGTCCACGAGGCCGTGCTCTCCGGCACCGACCCCGCCGCGGCGGCCGCGGCCGCCCGGGGCCTCGGGCAGGCGGCCGACGACGAGCGGCGGAACGGGCGGCGCCGCGCGGGCGCCGGCGGCGCCGGCCTGGCCGTCCCCGGCGCGGGCCGGGGGGCACGGGGCCTGGCCCGGGCCGCCGCCCGGCTGGACGAGATGCGGGCCGAGGACGCCGTCCTCGCCGCCCTGCGCGCCTCCGGCACGCTCGCCGCCTGGGACGAGGTCGTCCGCATCTTCGACAACTTCCGCGAGAGCTACCCACCGGGTGAGACGATCGACAGCCCGCACGTCCTCTCGAACGTCGCGTTCAACGAGGTCTACCGGTACGTCGACTGGCTGCTCACCGTCCCGCCGCTGCTGATCGAGACGGTCGCCGTGATGGCCCTCGCCAAGAGCGACGCCCGCCGGCTGCTGTGGAAGCTCGTCCCCGCGTCGGCGCTGATGATCGTCCTCGGCTACCCGGGTGAGATCACGACCGAGGTCGGGCCGCGGCTGCTCTGGGGCACGCTGTCGACGATCCCGTTCATCTACCTGCTGTGGGTGCTCTTCGTCGAGCTGACCAGGTCCATCGACCGGCAGCCGCCCCAGGTGCAGCACACGATCCGGATGCTGCGGCTGGCCCTCGTCGGGCTGTGGGGCGTCTACCCGATCGCCTACCTGCTCCCGCTGCTCGGCGGCGACTTCTTCGGCGGTGCCGACGGCTTCGTCCTCCGGCAGGCCGGGTACGGCATCGCCGACATCCTGGCGAAGGCCGCCTACGGCCTGGCCATCTACAAGGTCGCCCGGGTGAAGAGCGCCCTCGAGGACCCGGCCTATGACGACGACCACGCCGCACCGGGGCCGGGCGACGGCAGCGCCGCCCGGCCTGCGGCGGGACGTCCGGCCGTTCGCCGGCCGGCAGATCGACTCCCGGGAGT